>JAZORS010000178.1:0-11097 GCA_045656725.1 Eubacteriales bacterium
GATGCCGCCCTCGATGGGTGTGGTGGTTTCAACGTAAAGAATCTTATATTCTTCGCCGTCGATATACGTGTTTTCATAGTTCCAGTTGGTTACGTTATCGAAGAGAAGTCCGTTTGCATAGCTGTAAATCTGCTCTGTGTATCCGGTTATAACGGGCACTTCATCTGTGCTATATGTAGCAACTCTAACTACAAAGTAGTCGTTATAAGCAAGCCATACGTTCTTAGCTTCAAGGTTGTCGCTGATAAGAACGGGAGCTTCAAGAGAAGTATTCCAGTAGTAAACTACTTCCTTAGTGGTTTCTTCTTCACCAACTGTAACCTTAACGGTATCACGAAGAATCATGTAGTTCTCATGAACTTCGTAGCTATCGTAATCGGAAACCTTAAGCTTGAGCTGAAGGGTGTAGGTGTAAACGTCGCCGTTTTCAAGAACGATGCAATCGTCAAACACATCATAGTTATAAGGAAGATAATTGAGCATCTTTCCGTTAACGTCTGTTACGTACTCATAATATGCGCCGTTGATGTATCCTTCCTTAACGTAAAGACCGTCTGCAACAAGCTCGGAATCAGAAACAAGATCAGAATCAAGCTCGCAAAGGATGTTAAGCTCGTTATCAACGATGAACGTTCTGGGTTCACTGTAGCCATCAAGCACACCGTTTTCGTCGCTGACCAAAACGTAGAACACGTTAGGAATCTTTTCCTCGTTAACAGCGTATGCATCATCTATAGCATATCCGAATTCGGTTTCGGTTACGGTCTTAGCTGCGGGATCAACGATGAAGTAATCTACGTCAAGCTTGTTGTCTTCATCAATGAAATCGTAGTTTATGGAACTGTCGGGAAGCATATTGATAGCTTGAACGACTACGTTACCGTTTCCAAGTGGGAACCACTGATACATATCTGCCTTTACGGTGTAGGAGTAAGTGCATTCAATCCATTTGGTAAGATCGTAGAAGTAAAGGGTGCAAGCATCGTCGTCCTCAATGATTCCGAATGCTTCGGTTTCTACGTTAAATGCAGGACGGTGAAGCATAAACATCTTATCATCGGAATGAATAACTACGTCGTCTTTAATTGCGTATTTGGTGTCTTTAATGGTGATGTAGCATATTCCGTTGATTTCTCTGATGCTGTTGCGTGCTATTACGTAGTCATCGCTGGATAAGCCGTTTTCATCAATTACAACGTGGTTTTTGGTGTAGAAATAATATTTCGAACCAAGCTGAAGGGTATCTACGTAAGAATTGGATGTAATGAAGTTGAAGGACGGAGCGTCATCCCAAGATTCATCAACACCGGTAGTTGCGGGATTATCATCGATATACTCGTAGGGCTTACTTGTGATAAGCGTGCAGGTATAACCGGTTATATCGTTAAAGATTGTGTAAGTATCCGTGCGGGTTGCGTTCTTTACTTCGTCAGTTCCCGGGATAGCGGGATCGTCAGCAACAGGATCGCTAACCTTCGTGGAGGTCTTAATGATATAGTAGTGCTCGCCCAAGCGCTTTACTATCTTTGCTTCCTCAAGGGGAGTGTAAGCGTGAACGTAAAGAGTCAAAACGCCGTTGTCAAAATCAACGTTTATGTAGTTGGTAACTACCGCATCAGTAGGAACGGGCTTGATAACCATGGGGATCTTTTCATCCTTCTCAATGGGAACAAGAACCTCTACTCTGTCTTCAACAACGTTGGTGATAATAACGGTTCCGCAATTCTCTGTATCGCAGAGCTTGTCGTTGTTTGCGTCAACGTGATTTGTGCAATTGGGTTCTTCGGGCTCGGGAATCTGAACAACGTCTTCACATCCCTCGGTATCACAGATGCCATCGCCGTCTGCGTCAAGGTGAGTGGTGCATTCTTCCGAGCAGGAAACGAAGAGTACGCTTACGCAAAGTAATGCGATAAGCAATGAAATCAATTTAATTTTCATCATCTTTCTCCTTCTCTATTATTTGATTATGTCATAGCGGATATAATCGTATTCGGTTGAGGATCTTCCATCCTCGTACTCTACCAAGATAACGATTGCATCATGTGCCTCTACGGTATCTACTGTATAGGTTGTAGTTGAGCCGGAGCCCCCGTACTCATATACGTTACCGTATCTAGATGTGTAGCTAAACGAATAAAGCTTTGCACCCTCTGCGTTATAATACTCGCGATAGGAATAATCATTCTCGTAATAACTATCGTATCTACGGTAACTAAGAACTATAAGCTTACCGTCAAGCTGTATATCGTAGTCAAAGCTTCTGTCATCCTCGTCAGATGTGTAGATGTTTCTGCTGTACACAGTATCGTCTTCCGCATCGTAGTAGCATACGGTATACTTGGTTACTGCATCTTCTTCATCGTAAGTTCTTACGAGAACTGAAGACTGAACCAGTTGTGTGTACTGAACGTCTGCAACGATAACCTTTCCGTTCATATCAACGATGTTTACGTCACCGTCAGCATCTCTGACTTTGAGCATTCCGTTATAGAAATCTATAATCTCGAAATCAAAGGCATAGAAGTTGCCGTCAGTTACGCGATAAGCGTAAACACTCTCGCCAACAGTTGCGGGAACAAGGAACGTATCGCTGTCAACGAATTCAATAGCTCCGCTTTGGTTCATAACGATTTCGGGAAGAGTTGCCTCTACCGTAAGATCCGCTTTAAGAACAAGATAAGAGAGCTCTGTTGCAGCCACGCCGTTTTCAACAGCGTATGCCTCAACAAATACGAATCCGTCTGCAACAGTCATCGTTTCGGAGGTCATATCGATGCTGTTTTCAATTACGTAATTGAATTCAACAGCGGTGATTTTGCCGGTTGCGGGATCGAAAACAGAGGTTTCGATTTTGGGATCGCTATAATTGTAGTCAAACGACTGCATAAGAATTTTGCCGTTGGGAAGAACCACAATATCGTTAACGCCCTGAAGTGCTTCATACTCCAAAACGGAGAGAAGAATTCCGTTTTCGTTGAAGAATCCGGTTCCGTTTCCGCACTCGCCAACGTAGTAAGCGCCGAGCTTCATAAAGTCATCCACATCAGCAGAAAGGAAGGGATCGTAAATAAGAAGCTCCTCTGCTACCTTCTGAGCAAGGCGCCCCTGGTCGTCAAGAAGGTAAACATTGCCATCATAGAATACGGCGTAGTGATTGTTAAAGTAGCCGTAACGCAATCCAGTCGACGTTACGCCCTCTGCAATCTTGGTTCCGTCGCAAAGATAGATATCGTAAGTGGTTTGCTTAATCTCGTAGCCGAGAATGTCGGGTGCTTCAGTTGAACCCTCGGGGAGCACCTCGTATACTGCTTCCCACGCCTCGTACTTGATAACGAAGACGCCGTAGGATTTTTCATCCCATGAAACACGGGTTACCTGCTGTACGGGATTGCCGGTTACCTCGTCTGCCTTGAAGCTATACGACTGTTTCGAAAACAAAGCTTCAGATTTTACGTAAGGATTGAATATCGCAAAACCCTCGGTAATCTTTATTTTTCCGACGTCTTCCTCAGCGGTGAGCTCTTCTTCCTTCTCGTAGGTTCTAACTACAAGACCGAAGGAATCGATTTCGCTTGATTCGTATTCATTGTTGTTGATATAAAGATTGAGGCCGTTGGTTTTTCCTACAACGCTGTCAACACTCTCTTTATATCCAAGGTATTTCTGCCATACGGCAATTTTACCTGAAGTTGTGGTTGTGTCAATTTCGGGAAGGGTTGTATCATCACCTTCGCCAGTGCCCTCGTCCTCTACGGGAACGATTGCACCCTCGTTTATACGGTCGTTTGCAAGCTCATCGCCTGAAGGAAGACTTGCCGAACCGGTACACGAGGAAAGAGCTATCACTACGCAAAGAAGCGCAGCAACAAACACTGAAAATCTTGTGTTTTTCATATTATTCTCCTTTGTTGTATCGGGTCTTCGACCAATTATTTAATAAAGTACATACATCTTTCGCCCTTAATATAAGTCGTCATCTCGTAAAGGTCGAGATAAGAGTTATATTCAAAGTCGAAATCGTTCATGCTAACGAAAATGCGCTCGAAGTCGCGGTTGAAGAGATTGTAGGTTTCAAGCTCGCCGTCGTAAACAACGAGGAATTCGCCGCTAAACTCATAAATCGACTCTGCGTCTTCAAAGCTCTTTCTTGCGATCTTCTGTACTACTATAACCTCGGGCGTTGCAGTTTCGCCTTCGCCCTCAGCGCCTTCACCCTCTGTCTCATCGATTTCGGGCTCAATGGTCTTTTCATTAAACTCGCTGTAAAGGCGATAGTAGCTGAGCTTAGGTCCGTAGTCGTTATCGTTCTCTCTTTCGATTATAAGAGAATCTCCGAATGAGAAGAGAACCGTTTCGTCTTCATCAAACTCATAAAGAAGCTTAAGATCGAAATCAAAGATTCCGTAGGAGTTATAAATGAAGTAGTCCAAAACAGTATTTTCTGCACTGAGATATCTTACGAACTCGCCATCTGCATTGTAAAGAGCGATAAGCTCCTGACCGAACATGTCAACCTCAACGTATTTATATCCGCTCTTAAGCTCAACGTAAGGCGACTCAAAGAACATCGTGTTAGCAAAAGGAACTTCGTTTTCGGCAACGAACTGAACGTTCATTGCGTTATCAACGAACATTACCTTGTAAGGCATAGCCATATCAAATGAAATCTTCTTGTCAACGATTTCAAGTGCCATTGCCAGGTTCTCAAACTTTTCACCAAGGGTGACGTCGGAACCTTCTACTGCTGCCATCTGGCTCTTATTGACAACGGTCATATAAATGTAGTTTTCTTCAACGTCGGTCTTAACTCCGCTTGCTACGTTATAAAGATAGGTATCAAGAACGTAAGCTTCGCCATCGAAGTAGCAGTTGTATTTTTCTTTATCGTAAGCGGGACGCATAGACTGAACGAGAAGCGTGCCATCGTTAAGGATAAATACGCTGGTGCTTGATTCTTCACCCTCGCCGTATTTCATCTGGTAAACGAGCTTTCCGGTTTCCTTTTCAAAAACCTGAAGGTAGCTGTAATCGGTCCAATCATCCTCTGCGCCAAGGTAATATCTGTATTTGTCGTTCTCGAAGTCGCAAATCGAATCAATTCGCTCAAACGCGCCGACTGACTTTACAAATTTACCGTTCTGATCAAAGAAATAATAATTTCCGTCACCAACGAACATTTCGTAGCCGCTCGTCGAGGGAGCGAGCATCGAAGTTCCGTTGTCGAGTGCTTCAAAGTCGAAGTTATCTTCAAAGAGATCGTAATCTACACCTTCTACAACGGTGGTTCCGTTCAAATCGTAAACGTTTACGCAAACGTCCACGTAATACTGGCTCTCATCGTCATAGAGATAATTTTCTTCTCTCATCTGTTCGGTTATATAAACGTAATTAACTTCAACAGCAGCAACTAAAGCAACGTTATCGTATTCGTCAGTTACAAACATTACGTAATACTGCTTGCTTGCATTGTCAAGTTCATTTTCGGTTTCCCAAGTTTTAATAACCTCACCGGTTTCATAATTAACCAGCTCGTATTTCGTTTTCACCTTATTCATTGCGTCAACGGACGTTTCATACTTAATGAAGTAATTTTCAAATACGTCGCTTACGCCTTCGGGAGCATCCTCTACTTTAGAAAATACCTTATCAGCGTCGTCAATTACAATGAAATCGGAGAGCGTGAACTCGTCTGGTTTAACCTCTGGTGTTTCGGTTGCATCTTCAAGAGAAGGAACGGTGCCGCTGGGGCCGGACAGCGATTCCACTCCACCGTCTCCGGGAAGAGCAGCAGTGCCGTTTCCGCAAGAAGAAAGCATCATTACAACACAGAGCAACGCGGCGAGAAGCTTAATAATTTTTGAGCTTTTCACTTTCTGTTTTCTCCTTTATATCTTTAAGTGGTTTATTTGATCACAAAGCTGGTTTCCATATCAGAAGAACCTTTTGCTACCGTTACGTAAATGGAGTTGTTATGCTCTTTTACAACGGGGCATCCCAAAGTAGCAGAAGATTGAAGAAGAAGCGTTCCGTTTGCGCTGTAAATGCTGTGAACACAGCTTGAGCAACGGTGTTCCTCGCAATCAGCGTCATACGTGCAATATGCAAAATCGCAATAGTCTTTCTCGCACTCGCTGTGGTGGTTCTTGCAGAAATCGCAGAATTCAAGAACAACGTAGTAGTTATTTCCGCTGTCGCAAACGGTTCCGTCAAGGTAGTCTGCAACGACGGTAAGCTTTCCGTTAGCGGGATCAAGAATTGCCCACTCATCGTAGCCGTCGTGATTCGAATCTACGCTTACGATAACCTTGTTATCCATAATACCGTTCATTTCAGCACCGTCCGAATCGGACACGCGATAAACGAGCTTAAGGTCGTAATCGTAAACTGCATAATCTGTGAAGATGTACTTATCGGTAAACTCAATATCGTTGTTCACGGGAGCTACCGCATTTCCGTAATAGTCAAAGAGGTAAGATCCGTATTCGCTGGAAGTAAGCTGGTCGATAAGAATGTACTTATCAGCAACAGCGTAAGCATACCAAGCAAGCTCTTCGGCTCTTACGTTAACGTCGTCTACCGGGAATACGTATTCAACGGTAAGGTCGTTATTGATTACAACGTATTTGCCGTTTTCATCGTATCCATCCTTGTCGAAGCCAACGATAATCGCCTGGTTCTCTTTTCCTTCAACAAGACCGAAGGAGAAGCCAAGACCGTATCTTTCAGCATCCTTTGCGGACTGAAGCTCAGCGATTAAGAAATCAACGTTTGTTTTCTCGGTAAGAGTGCCCGTTTTGTAATCCATTATGTAGGTCTTAACGAGATATCTCTGACCGTCCTCATAGAGATTGAATACTGCCTCGGCAGAGTTGTCCTCAACCTTGATCTGCTGCTGAATAACTATGTTACCGTTGTTAAGAACTGCATAATTCGTATCATAGCAGTTTCTCGGAGCCTTGTATTCAACTAAGCAATCTCCGTTAGGATCAAAAATGTAAAGAACGTCAACAGCATCATAGTATCCCATAAAGTAGACGTATCCGTCATACTCGTATCCGCTGCTGAAACCGTATTCATCATAGAAATCTCTTGCCATCTGGAAAACGGGTGTGGAGCCTTCGCCGTACCATTTTACGGTTTCCGTTCCTACTACAACTGTAAGATTTCCTATCTTTTCGTACGACTCAACGTCTTCTCCGTCATAAAGCTTTACGGGATTTTCCGTATTGCTGTACGAATAAAACTCGCGGTTGTAGTTGATTTCGCCTTCTTCATCCTTGGTTTCTACTTCAAACACGAGAACACCGTCGGCAAAATACATATTAACGGACTTCTCAACCTTTTCGCTAAGCAAATAGCTTTCGGTGCAGGTAAGAATCACCTGTCCGTCTCTGTAAAGTTCAACGGTAATAACGTCGTTGTTGAAGTGGTCAACCTCGCTGTCTACCGTTGCCATGAGTTCAGTTCCGTCAGGAGCTTCAACCCAAATAACGTCGCCCTCGACCTCTTCGGCTGTTGTGAAATACTTGTTTTCGGTGTAATAGTCCGAAAGCTTGGGATCAATCACAAAATAGCTCAAAAGCTCGGGAGGCATTTCCGGAATTTCGTCGGGCGTGGGTGCGGGCGGCGTGGGCGGTGTTACGTCACCGGTATCTCCGCATGCGGTGAGCACCACAGACGCGCACAACAAAATTACCACAAACATAAATAAGAGTTTGTGTTTTTTCATCGTCTTCTCCTTTATTTATTTTTATATTTGCGAAAAACATTTTTGTACCGATACGCACAAAACGCACACGGTTGACGGATTACTGGGCGTAATGTTTGTAATACGCGCACGCAAGTGCGCACACGGTAGTAAAATAATTATAAAATGAATGGGTACCAAAGTCAATAGCGAAAGCTAACATTTTTTTGATTTTCAGAATTTTAAAGGAAAATGTGTAAAAATTAAAAAGCTTTTTTTGTTGATAATACACAATATGCGTTTCTCGCGCCTTTTTTATTTCCGTTTTTGCCGCCCAAATGATGCTCTTGGCTTATAATATAATCTATGTGTTGTTAATTTTCGATGAGTCGAAAATTAACCGTGTTGCTTGACAGCGCCACATCGAAAATCGAGGATTTTCGCACATTCATTGAAATATACCTCGTTCGTGCTTGCTGGCAAGCCGACAGACACGAACTTCGTATATTATAATATGTAGGCTTTTGAAAAACAGTTTCTTCCGGACCGAGTGAAAAACAGGGTTCTATTTTTCAAATCGCGCTTGTCTGATTTTAAAAAATCCGGCAAAAAAACAAATGGTTATTAGCAAAAAAACAACGGGAAAACCTGCGAATCAAGCAGTGCTTCCCGTTGTTCTCACATTTTCATTTTTTTAAGAAAAATCTTCTCACGCCGTCAATGCTGTCAGCAATAGCGGTAAAGCCTGCGCCCCGAAGCTCCTCCTCCGTGCCAAAGCCGTATCCGACGCCAAGAGAGTCTATTCCGGCAACGGTTGCGCCCTCTGCGTCATATTTTCTGTCGCCTACGATAATAACCCTTTCTCTTTCGGGAGAGCCGAGCGAGTCTAGGACGTATTCAAGAACTTCATGCTTTTTATCCCTCGTTTTATCGCTTGACGCGCCGCCTATAAATTCAAAATATTTTTCAAGATCGAATTTTTTAAGTATCCTTTTGGCGAAATGCTCCGGCTTCGAGGTTGCCACGGCAAGACGGAAGCCCGCGCGCTTCAAGTCGGAAAGAAGCTCCGGTATCCCCTCGTAAACCTCGTTATCCCACCAGCCAAAAACCGAGAAAAATTCTCTGAAAACAAGTAGCATCTCAGAAGACTTTTCCGCAGAAATACCGTAGCACTTCTGCCACTCATCGTAAAGCGAGGGACCGATAAAGCGTTTCAGTGCTGCTTCGCTCTCATACGCAATTCCCATTTTCTCGTGCGCGTATTTAAACGAGGCAATAAGTCCCCTTTCGGGATTGGTGAGTGTTCCGTCAAGGTCAAAGGCAATTATTTCATATTTTTTCACGCTTATTTTTCTCCGTTGTAATTACGGCTGATTCCGTTTATTTTTTCGAGAAATTCAAGTTTTAGCGATTCGGGTGAAGCGATCCTTATTTCGTCACCGAACCCAAGCACCCAAGCGAAGAAATTGGGGCTTACCATAAGGCGCGTTGTAAATTTGAAGCCAAAGTCTGTTTTCTGAAAAAGAACGTCCATTCCAAATCTGTCAATCATAGCGCCCGCAAGGTTTTCGCGGCATTCAAGAGTAACAAGCTCCTCCCTGCCGCCGTACATTCCGAATATGCGCTTTGAGTAATCCGCAGGGTTGAATTTTTTAACACGGGCATCGTCCTTTCGCGGATTATCAATGACCTTTGCGTCCTGCATTTTATCAACTCTGAAATTCTTAATAACGTCAGCATCCTCGTCAAGCGCAACAAGATAATAATTCTCCTCGCTCCACATAAGAGCGCAAGGGCTGACTGTGTATGGCTTTGAATTGTTGCGGAAAACCTTGCGTTTTTCCCTGTCGTAATAAAAATACGTGAAGCTGAGCTTTTTGTTCTCATTTATAGCATTATGAATCGCATCAACGCTGTATACCGTCGCCGTATTTGCCGTTTTTATTCTGTCCTCAACGTAAACCTGTCTTGAAAGTTCCCGTGAGTTATGCACACCCGCAAAGATTTCAAGCTTTGATATAATATCACGGCTTTTTGTGGCGGTTATAAATTTTGAGGACTGCACCGCGTCAACGAGCATTTTTAATTCTGCAAGCTCAAAAATACGTTCTTCAAGATAATATTTCGGAGGGCGGGTCGGAAGCTTGGCAACGGGAAATCCGATTTCTTCAAGTGTTAAAAAATCGTCATATATGCTTTTTCTTTCCGCTTTTATACCAAATTCCGAAAGCTCGGATATAAGCTCATTTATGCTGAGTCCGTGCTTTTCATCGGTTTTTTTGAGCATTATTTCGAGAATACGGTATAATTTTTGCTTCTGCTTTTCGTTCTTCGCCATAACAATCTCCTTTCCGCCACCGAGGCAGCAAGATATAGTGTACGTGTTATCGTACTATAAGTATAACACAAAAACAAATGATTTGCAATAATAAAACCAAAACCCAATATATCGTTTGTCGCCGTGCCCGGCAAAAAGAAAAAAGCAAAAACAAACCCGAACATCGATTATCGCTTCGTTTTTGTAACTATATGTTTACATTTATTTCCATTATAACCATAAAATTCATGTATTTTCTTAACACGGGTGTCGATTGTTTTAAACATTAAATCAAAAAACAAACTCACATCAGACAATAAAAAAATAGTCATAACCACCGGCCGTGCCGGTGGCTTGCACAACCCCCTTAGGGCATAATGCCGGCCGAGCCTAAAAGCTCGCCGAAAAAGTCCGCCAACCGCGGATTATTCACCGGCTGCCCCTAAAGGGGCTGTTTATTTGCCTTCTTCTACCGGCTTACCCGTAAACGGGTCGATGTATTCCTTGAGCGATAACTGCTCTGCGGATACATCTTCTTGCAGTTGATTCCTTATGTATTGTTCTATTGCTTTTTTGTTTCTGACCACTGTATCTACATAGTATCCTCTGCACCAAAAATGTCTGTTTCCATACTTGTATTTCATATTGGCATACTTCTCAAAGATCATTAAACTGCTTTTTCCTTTGAGATATCCCATAATTTGTGATACGCTATACTTCGGTGGTATGGACACTAACATATGTATGTGATCCGAGCATGCTTCCGCCTCTATGATTTCCACTTGCTTATACTCACATAACTTTCTTAGCATTATCCCTATGTCTTTTTTGATTTTACCGTAGATTACTTGTCTGCGGTATTTTGGTGCAAATACTAAATGGTACTTGCAATTCCACTTCGTATGTGCTAAACTATCTGTGTCAAGTTTCATGTCTTGATTCCTCCTTTGGTTTTGATGCGGTTGGCGAACCTTCATCTATTATACCAAAGGAGGATTTCTTTTTCTACGCATAGCTAAAGCTTTTTGGAACCACCAGCCGGACTGGTGGTTTACGAGCGAAGCTTTTTACAAAATCTTCGCTATACAAA
>JAZORS010000179.1:0-12954 GCA_045656725.1 Eubacteriales bacterium
TTCTGTACTCCGGGGAAGCATTATAAACGGACGCAAACCAATGGTCAACGCTTCTGAATCCCTCGGTTGCATTTTTATAGGCGTTTCGATTCGAACCGACTGACGGACCTCTCGCCGCCCAATCAAAATCCCAAAGAGGCCCCATAACAAGAACACCGTCGGAGCTTTTGCTCATATAAACCGATTTCCAGTTTATTTCAGGCTGTCCAATAAGCTCCTCGATTATGTAATAATCGGTAAATGAGCGAATGTCAATATACCGAGAAAGCTCGTCAAGAGTGACACCGTCTTGTCTGACGAGAAAATCTACGGTTTCGATGTAATTCTTGATATAATTAAACTGCTCGTCACTGTATCTCTCGTCTTTTTCCGGATATTTTACCGCATAATATTTGTTCCCAATAGCAAACCAATCTATACCCTCTTCGCCCTCCTCCGGTGCTCGAGCGTCAAGCTCAACGAGAAACGGCACGGAAACGTCATCTTCTGTGAATTTTTCCTTAACGTCGCATCTGCCGGAATTTTCATCTACCTGGTCGGTTAAAAGATATATCCCTCTGTATTTTCCGTTAAGATACAGTTCAACGTAATTATAGCTTGGAACGAATGTTTCCGTCCCGATTTTATCGGCAAGAAAGAACGCAAGGCGGTCCTTCGAAAGTGAAAAATCGTTATAAAGAGCAAGAAGCACCCAGCTCTTGTTTTTATCTTCGCCAAAGATTGAAGTTTTTTCGCTGAATTTGATTCTATACGGTTTTTTCGGATAATATTTCCAAGTGTCGTTTCCCCTGCCTCTGATTCCGGCTTCCGCATTCTCGAAATCGTACTCTTCGCTTGCGCCGGAAAGCGTAACCGTGCAGTTGACGTATTCTTCCTTACTCTTTATTTTAGCCCCATCTTCCGTAACAACGTCAATACGTGGCAAGCCGGTGTCACCGGTAAAAGAAAAAACTGCAACCGTGAAAAGATAGTAAAAAAGAAAAAGCAGAAGAACCGATAATATTGAAATCAAAACAGCTCTTTTTGTTTTTACGCTCATTTTTTCTCCCAAAACCTTTTTTAATATTTTAGCATAACGGAATAATTTTTGCAACAGGCAAAATACTTTTGGCGCAAAGGATTGAATTTTTACAATAAATCCTTTATAATATTCGTATAACGATTCATTACCGAAAGAACGGACAGACAATGAGAGAATTTATAATAGGAAAAAACGACTCGGGACAAAGGGTTGATAAATTTATTACCAAATCCCTTGATATTCCGAATTCCCTTTTATACAAATCAATACGTTTGAAGAAAATAAAGGTCAACAGGAAAAGAACCGAGGCCTCCAGAGTTCTTACAGAGGGCGACACCGTTCAGTGCTTTCTTGCTGACGAATTTTTCAAAGACAGCAAGGACACCTCTTCCTTTGAAAGAATAAGCCCGAAGCTTAATATCGTTTACGAGGACGAAAATATCATGCTTCTTGATAAAAAGCCGGGCGTTTCAGTTCATGAGGACGAGCACAGCGCAAATAACACCTTGATTTCTCACGTTCTTGCATATCTTTATCAAAAGGGCGAATACCGCCCAGACGAAGAAAACTCCTTTGCTCCTGCCCTTTGTAACAGAATAGACAGAAACACGGGCGGAATCGTTATAGCGGCAAAAAATGCGGAATCCTTACGCATTATGAATGAAAAAATCAAGCTCCGTGAAATTGATAAATTCTATCTTGCCGCCGTTCACGGAATACCGAAAAAGCGTGAGGATACCATCAGCGCATATCTTATTAAGGACGAGAAAACCAAGACGGTTAAAATTTTCGAAAAAAATCCGCCAAAGACTGCAAAAAAGATAATAACGAAATACAGAGTTATATCTTCAAAGGGTGGTAATGCTCTTTGCGAGGTTGAGCTTCTTACGGGAAGAACGCATCAGATAAGAGCGCACATGGCGTATATCGGTCACCCACTCGTTGGTGACGGAAAATACGGTATCAACGCATCTGACAAAACGAAGGGCTACAAATATCAGGCGCCTTATTCCTACAAGCTGATTTTTTCTTTCAAGGGCGAAGAGAATCTTCTTTCCTATCTTAACGGACGTGAATTCGAGATAGACCGGAATTCTATTTATTTCATAAAAGATTTTTCCTAAAAACTGACAAAAAGCAGGGGGATCGGTCGGATACCCCCTGCTTTTTCTTTTATGCCCAAATTATTTGCTGCCCGTCGAACCGAAGCCGCCCGCACCCCTTACGGAATCGGAAAGCTCGTCAACAACGGAAAACTCTGCTTTAAGGAAAGGCATGATGGCTATCTGCGCAACACGCTCGCCACCATCAAGTCTTACCGTATCGTCGGAATGATTGTGAAGCGCAACCATAATTTCGCCTCTGTAATCCGCATCAATTACGCCAACCTTATTAGCAGGCGCAAGTCCACGCTTGGTTGCTATTCCGCTTCTGGCGAATATAAGACCAACGTAGCCCTCGGGAATTTCAAGTGCAAGTCCCGTATGAACGAGAACTGTTTTGTGGGGCTCAATGCTTATGTCGTCACCCTTCATAGAATAAAGGTCTGCTCCTGCGGAAAACTCAGTTCCGTACGTGGGAACAGTTGCGCGATCGTCAAGTTTTTTGATTTTCAGTTCCATAATACACCTCGTCGTTTTATTGTAATGTAAAAATTCTGTCCTCACGGCAACCGTCCCAAATTACGATTTCACCTGCCGCGCGGGTTTTGTTCATATCGATTATTCGCTGGTTTGAAGATCCTCTGAATCTTAATCCGAGAGATTTTTTCTCCTCAACGTATCTTCCGTCAACAAGAATGTCAACAAGGGAAAGTATTTTTTTCGTTATGTCAAGGCACTTGAAGTGCGAGCCGGGCTCGCCGGTAAGCTCCTCGTAAAGATTGCCTGTAAAAAGCCAGACCGTTTTATTGGGAAAGCGACTTTTAAACTCTTCGAGAAACGGCAGAAGATCACGTTGATTTTCCGGCTCCATTGGCTCACCGCCAAGCACGGTCAATCCCCTGACGGACGGATTTTTCATAGTGGAATAAATTTCCTCGGCAACCTCGCTTGTAAAGGGCTTGCCGTAGTCAAACGCCCATGTTTCTTTATTAAAGCAGTTCTTACAGCAGTTTCTGCATCCGCTGACGAAGATAGTTGTTCTTATACCCTCACCGTTTGCGGTGTCGCACTTTTTTATTTCACCGTAATACATATATAGCCTTTCTGTAAACTTTAATTGTCAATTTGCGTCGAGTTTATCTTTTAAGAATGCACCCGTGTAAGATTTTTCGCATTTTGCAACCTCTTCAGGCGTGCCCTCTGCAATAACAGTTCCTCCGCCGTCTCCCCCTTCGGGACCGAGGTCAATGATATGGTCTGCGGTTTTAATCAAATCGAGGTTATGCTCTATTACAACCACGGTGTTTCCCGCATCCACAAGGCGCTGAAGAATGACGATAAGCTTCGATACGTCCTCGGAATGAAGTCCTGTTGTGGGCTCGTCGAGAATATATATGGTTTTTCCCGTTGAGCGCTTTGAAAGCTCTGTTGCAAGCTTAACTCTTTGCGCTTCTCCTCCGGAAAGAGTGGTTGAGGACTGACCGATTTTTATATATCCGAGTCCTACGTCAAAGAGTGTTGCGAGCTTTTTCTCGATTTGCGGAATGTCGCTGAAAAACGAGAGTCCTTCTTCTACGGACATTTCAAGGACGTCGTAAATGCTTTTATCCTTGTATTTGACGTCAAGGGTATCTCTGTTATAGCGCTTTCCTCCGCAAACGTCGCACTTTATATAAACGTCGGGAAGAAAGTTCATTTCGATACATTTTACGCCGTCACCCTCGCAGGCATCGCATCTTCCCCCTCTTATGTTGAACGAAAATCTGCCGGCATTATATCCTCTTGCCTTTGCATCCTTGGTTTTTGCGTAAAGATTTCTTATATCGGTAAAGAGTCCCGTATAGGTTGCGGGGTTTGAGCGTGGGGTTCTTCCTATGGGGCTTTGGTCTATTGAAATTACCTTATCAAGATGCTCCGTGCCGAGAATTTCCTTCACCTTTCCGGGATAAGTTACCGCACCGTTAAGCTCCCTTGCAAGAGTTCTATAAAGTATTGCATTGACAAGAGAGGATTTTCCGCTACCCGAAACACCCGTTACGGCAACGAATTTTCCAAGCGGTATATCAACGCTTACGTCTTTAAGGTTGTTTTCCTCAGCTCCGACAATTTTTAAATATTTGCCGTTGCCCTCTCGGCGCTTTTCCGGGACGTCAATTTTTTTCCTGCCCGAAAGATAGTCAGCTGTTACAGAGTCACGTGACTTCTTGAATTCCTCCGGCTCTCCGTATGCAACGACCTTTCCGCCGTGTATTCCTGCACCCGGACCTATATCTATGATATAGTCGGATTCACGCATAGTGTCCTCGTCATGCTCTACGACGATAACACTGTTTCCGAGGTCACGAAGATTTTTAAGCGTTGCTATAAGCTTTCCGTTATCACGCTGGTGAAGACCGATGCTCGGCTCGTCAAGTATATAAAGAACTCCGGTAAGCGCCGAGCCAATCTGAGTTGCAAGTCTTATTCTCTGCGCTTCACCACCCGAGAGCGTGCCTGCTTTTCTTGCAAGATTGAGATAATCAAGTCCGACTCTTACAAGGAAATTAAGGCGAGCCTTTATTTCCTTTATGACCTCTTTTGCTATCCTTTCCTCGTTTTCCGTAAGTGTGAGGTTTTCTATGAAGCATAGCATCTTTTCTATTGAAAGACGGCAGATTTCGTCTATATTAAGTCCGCCAACGGTTACGGAAAGAACCATATCGGAAAGTCTTTTTCCTTTACATGCAGGGCAAGCGACGTCCTCAACGAATTCCTGATAGCTCTCTCCGCCGAGCATTTTCATTCTTTTTTGAATGATATTTACTATTCCGTCGTAGCTTGTAAGCTGTTCTCTGCCCTCGCCGCCAAAATAGCGGTAAACGTGGTATTTTTTATTTTTAACTCCGAACATAAGCGCATCAAACGCTTCATCCGAAAACTCGGAAATCGGGGTATCAAGATTAAAGCCGAAATCCTCGCCTACGGCGGCAATCAACGGGCCTGTCCACGAATCCTCCGTCATGGATTTAAATCCGTTTGCGGCAATAGCGCCCTCCCTGAGCGAAAGATTCTTATGCGGAACGAGCTTCATTACGGAAACCTGCTGCATATTTCCAATTCCCGAGCAACGTGGGCATGCGCCGACAGGATTGTTGAACGAGAACATACGGGGCTCAAGCTCCGGGAAGCTGATTCCGTGCTCCTCGCAGGCGTATTTCTGCGAAAATTCAAATTCCTCGCCATCCTCACCGCCAAGAACGGTTACGATATTGATTCTTCCGTCAGAGGCTTTAAGCGCAACACTTACGGAATCGGAAAGACGCTGGCGTAAATCGGGCTTTATTACAAGCCTGTCCACAACAATATCAATGTCGTGCTTTACGTTTTTATCAAGCTTTATCTCCTCTGACAAGTCGTACATATTTCCGTCAATTCTGACTCTTACGTATCCTGCACGTCTTGCATCGGAAAGCACCTTTTCGTGCATACCCTTTTGCGCCTTGACAACGGGGGCAAGGACGAGAAATCTCGTTCCCTCGGGAAGCGCAAGGATTTTATCGACTATCTGGTCCTGGCTTTGCTGTCTTATCTCTTTTCCGCATACGGGACAGTGAGGAATACCGACTCTGGCATACAAAAGACGCAAATAATCGTATATTTCCGTTACCGTGCCGACTGTTGAGCGTGGGTTTTTCGACGTGGTTTTCTGATCGATTGAAATGGAGGGCGAAAGCCCCTCGATAAGATCTACCTCGGGCTTATCCATTTGCCCAAGAAACATTCTCGCATACGAGGAAAGGCTTTCAACGAAGCGCCTATGGCCCTCGGCATAGAGAGTATCAAACGCCAAAGAGGACTTGCCGCTTCCCGAAAGGCCCGTTAATATAACAAGCTTATCTCTCGGTATTACAAGGTCAATATTCTTTAAATTGTGCACTCTTGCACCTTTAACAATAATACTTTTTGCCATTTTTCTCTCTTTCACTGCTTCCCTGCTGAGCGCATTTCTTTTATTAGGTCACGGATATACGCAGCTTTTTCAAATTCAAGCGCACGTGCCGCTTCACGCATTTCGGCAGTAAGTTTTTCTATGTTTCTTTCAAGCTCAAGCTTTGTCATTTTTCCCGTCTTTTCTTTATTTACCTTTTTGCCTATCTCTATAACCTCGGCAACCTTTTTCTTGACGGATGCGGGGGTTATTCCGTGCTCTTCGTTATAGCGCATCTGGATTTCACGGCGGCGATTGGTTTCGTCTATTGCGCCCCTCATTGAGCCGGTTATTTTATCGGCATACATTACGACGTGGCCGTTTATATTTCTTGCGGCTCTGCCTATGGTCTGTATAAGCGAGGTTTCGCTTCTTAAAAAGCCCTCTTTATCCGCATCGAGTATTGCAACGAGGGAAACCTCGGGAATATCGAGTCCCTCTCTTAAAAGGTTTATACCTATCAGGCAATCAAATTCTCCAAGGCGCAAGTCACGTATAATTTCCATTCTCTCTATCGTTTCGACCTTGTGGTGTATATATTTGACCTTTATGCCGTGAGTCTGCATATAATCGGTCAGGTCCTCTGCCATTTTGGTCGTCATAGTCGTAACGAGGACCTTTTCGCCACGCTTTACGGTTTCTCTGACCTCACCGATAAGGTCGTCAATCTGTCCCTCTATCGGGCGCACCTCGACCTTAGGGTCGATAAGTCCTGTCGGACGTATGAGCTGTTCAACGAGGCTTGAGCTCTCGTCTTTTTCATAGTTTCCGGGGGTAGCGCTGACGTAGATTACCTGACGGATCTTCTTATCGAATTCCTCAAAGAAAAGCGGACGGTTATCAAATGCCGATGGCAGACGGAAGCCGAATTCTACGAGATTTTTCTTTCTTGCAAAATCGCCGCCGCTCATTCCGTGCACCTGAGGAAGCGTTACGTGCGATTCGTCGATAAACATTATAAAATCGTCCGGAAAATAGTCAAGAAGCGTAAAGGGGGTTGAACCGGCAGGACGGCCTGCAAGCACACGGGAATAGTTTTCAACGCCCGAGCAAAATCCGACCTCTCGTAGCATTTCAAGGTCGTACCTTGTTCTTTGTTCAAGCCTTTCGGCTTCAAGAAGCTTGCCCTCTTTCTTAAAAAATTCGACTCTTTCTATCATTTCCCGTTCTATTTCGAGAAGCGCCGCCTCACGCCTTTCGTCAGAAACGGCGTAGTGGGTTGCGGGAAAGATTGCCGCATAGGAAAGATGCTCGACAGTCTCGCCGGTCAAGGTATTGATTTTTGAAACTCTGTCGATTATATCGCCGAAAAATTCTACACGAATTGCAAATTCCTTATTCGATGAGGGGAAAACCTCAACGACGTCACCTCTGACACGGAATTTGTTTCTTACGAAATTTATATCGTTTCGCTCGTAGCTTATAGATACAAGACGCCTTATAAACTCGTCACGTGTCATATCCATATCAGGTCTTACGGAAACGAGAAGGTCGCTGTATTCCATAGGGTCACCGAGTGAATATATGCAGGAAACCGAGGCGACAATTATAACGTCACGCCTCTCAAAAAGCGACGAGGTTGCGCTATGACGGAGCATATCTATCTCCTCATTTATCATAGCGTCCTTTTCTATATACATATCCTTGCCGGGAATATAAGCCTCCGGCTGATAATAATCGTAGTATGAAACGAAATACTCAACTGCATTTTCGGGAAAAAATTCCCTGAACTCCGTGCAAAGCTGAGCCGCAAGAGTTTTATTGTGAGCAAGGACGAGGGTGGGTCTGTTTAATCTTGCGATTACGTTAGCCATAGTAAAGGTTTTTCCGGAGCCTGTAACGCCGACGAGAGTCTGCGCTCTTTCGCCTGCTTCTATTCCGCGGACAAGCGCCTCTATCGCCTCGGGCTGATCACCGGTTGGCTGAAATGCGCTTTTGAGAACAAAATTTCTCTTTTGCATAAAGCTCCTCCTTTACATTTTATCATTTAATTTTATCATATTTTGCCACGCTTGTAAATAGATATTTAAAATATTCCGCGCGGATAAAATCGGAATATTTGGAAAGCTCACGACCGCAATTTAACTTTTTGAATTTTTCGCGGCAAATATTTTTAGGATTTTATTTTATTTTAATAGACATTTTGAAAATTATGTGATATACTTAAACTTGGATTCACCCGATAAAACATAAAATGGGTAGGAAAGATATGAAATCTATAAGAGATATTTATAAGATCGGCAAAGGGCCTTCAAGCTCCCATACTATGGGACCGGCAAAAGCAATGGGGATATTCGTTTCGGAAAATCCCGATGCCGACAGCTACGAGGTCACCCTTTACGGCTCGCTTGCCGACACCGGCAAGGGGCACGGAACAGATGTTGCCATTACAAGTATGTGCGGCGGAAAAGACGTCAATATTATATTTGACGGGATAAACGAAGGTTTGCCCCACGAAAACACTATGGATATTTTCGCCATAAAAGACGGAAAGCGCACGAACAAAATGCGTGTTTTAAGCGTTGGCGGAGGCGATATAAAAATCGTTGGCAGAGAGGACGATAAAAAATCCGAGGTTTATTCGGAAACCACGTTTGCCGAAATTGCGGAATACTGCAAAAATGAAGGAATACGTCTTTCCGATTTCGTCTTTATGAAAGAGGGCGAGGGAATCCGTGAGTTTCTCGGAAACGTATGGGCAGTTATGTGCGCCTCAATACGACAAGGACTTACCTCAACGGGAATACTGCCCGGTGGACTTGAGGTCGAAAGAAAAGCTCAACAGCTCTATAATAAACGGCACATTGACGAGAGCAACGTAACCAGAGAAAACCGACTCGTTTGCTCCTATGCCTACGCCGTCAGCGAGGAAAATGCCGACAACGGAACGATAGTTACAGCTCCCACGTGCGGCGCTTGCGCCGTTCTTCCGGCAGTTCTTAAATACATGCAGGAGCGTCACGCTTTTTCGGAAAACGATATATGCCGTGCTCTCGCGGTTGCGGGCCTTATCGGTAATCTCGTTAAGACCAACGCCTCGATAAGCGGAGCCGAATGCGGCTGTCAGGCGGAAATCGGCACGGCTTGCTCTATGGCTTCCGCGGCGCTTGCGGAGCTTTTTGAAATGGGCATCGACCAGATTGAATATGCCGCAGAGATTGCCTTTGAGCATCATCTCGGTCTTACCTGCGATCCTATTTGCGGACTCGTTCAGATTCCCTGCATTGAAAGAAACGCAGTTGCCGCTATGCGCGCTATAAACGCAATGAATCTTGCTAACTTCCTCTGCGGTTCAAGAAAAATATCGCTTGATATGGTTATCAGGACTATGTATGAAACAGGAAAAGATATGTCGCACCGCTACCGCGAAACAAGCGAGGGCGGACTTGCGAAGCATTACAAAATGTAAAGTGAGAGTAGAAAATGAAACTTTGTTCTGTTTGTCACAAAGAAATAACGGAAAAAGAGCCGGCAGTGCTTGCTATGTCCGCCTTTGCGAATCCGCGCTATATTTGCGGTGAATGCGAGGAGCTTTTCGACAAGGCAACCCAATCACACAACCCCGAGGAAATAAGCACTGCTATTGAAGGAATAGGCAAACGCCTCGTAGATGCCAATAACGACGACAAGCTTATCCTCGACAGCGTTAGCGAAATTCTTGACGAAGCAAAGGAGCGCGGAGCGCTGATTGCAAGCGGCGACTACGACTTTTCAAATGACGAATCGGAAGAGGCAGACTCTGCCGACGATGTGCCCGAGGAGCTTTTGGAAAGCGAAGAGGATAAGGCTCTTGACGAGCGCGAAAAAGAAAGAAACAAGACGCTTGACAGAATAACCAATATTGTTTGCGCTTCGGCTCTCGCCCTCGCCCTCGGCTTTGTGGTTTACAAACTTATAACTACGTTCTTTTAAGCTTTGTTAAGTAAATACAAATAAACATAAAAACCTCCGCATAAAATTATGTGGAGGTTTTTTATGAGCATCTTATCAATTCTTCCGATTCTTATCGGCGTTTTCGGTGCGTTTTTTCTGGTAAAGCTACGCGGATTTTTCATTTTCCATCCACTGCGCACCTTGAAAACCGTCTTACCTCAGCTTAAACAAAGGGGCGCTTTTTTATCCCTTATGCTTTCTCTTGCCGGCACTCTCGGTGTCGGGAACATAGTAGGCGTTGCATACGGTATCGCCATTGGCGGAAAAGGAATGCTTTTCTGGCTCATTATCTCGGCTCTTTTCGCTATGCCCATCAAATATGCGGAAGCGGCGGTTGCGGCAGATTTCAGAGAAAGTGACGGCGGCGGAATTTTTTACGTTATAAAAAAGAGCTTTTCGCGTTTTAAAAAGCCAATATCGATAGCTTACGCTCTTTTAATTATTGCCCTATCTGTGACTATGGGCACACCGCTACAAGCCGGGGCCGCGCTTGACTGCTTATCCTTGCCGGATGACAAAGAGTGGATTTTTTCTCTTCTTTTCACTCTTGCTGTTTGCCCTGCGATTTTCGGCGGTAAGAAAAAAATCGAGCGCATCACGGGCTTTCTTATTCCGATGGCAACTTTTGTTTACATTTTTCTTACTGTTGCGGTGATATTGCCAAAGCTCAACAGTATTCCGAATTTAATTCTCGATATAATCAAGGACGCATTTAATTTTCACTCTATATCGGGGGGCGTGTCAGCTTTTCTGTTTTCAAGAGCTTTGAAAGAGGGCTTTTTGAGAGGACTTTTATCTAACGAATCAGGAGCCGGAACGTCCGCTATTGCTCATTCTGCAAACAGCGCAAGCACTCCTACTGTCGTAGGCGTTTTCGGAATAGCAGAGGTGTTCGTTGACACACTCCTCTTATGCCCCTTGACTGCCTTTGCCGTTCTTCTTAACGTTACTTCTCCCGAAAGCTTTTCTTCGGGTATTGAAATTATATACTGCGCCCTTTCCTCAATTAATTCTATTGCCGCTCCGCTTCTTTCCTTTTCCGTTTTTACCTTCGCATATTCCACGGTGATATGCTGGTATTATTACGGAATTTCCGCGCTCGAATTTCTTACAGAAGGCAAAAGGCGCTCTTTTACTGTTTTATTTATCTCGGCGCTTTTCTTTGGCTCTTTACTACCCGAAAAAATACTTATTACGCTTTCCGACTATATCCTTTTCTTCCTCTCTCTGATTTCTCTTTTTGCCATAACAAAAAACTCCGACAGACTCATTCGTCTGTCGGAGGATAGCGGACTTATTACAAGATGCGTATATGGGAGAGGGGCTTTGCGGAAAGAGAAGCGAGAATAGCGGAAAGCGCCTCCTCGGAAAGCGTAGGCGTAATTATCGCACATTCTTCGGATTCAATTTCGTCGCACACGGAGAAAGCAGTCAAAACCTCGTTTCGGCTTGCCTTATCAAACGCAAGATAATGCCTTGATTCAAAGCCCGAGAAGCTTTCATTCGGCTCACCCTTTACAAAGGTCGGCTGAGCATACTTATCACCGGTTCTCGTTATCTGCACAACGTCGCCAACAACGGCAGATGCGGTTGCTCCAGCACCCGCGCCCTTACCGAAAAACATTACGTTTCCGATTGGCTCACCGAGGACCTCTATGGCATTATACACCCCCTTAACGAAAGACAAGGGCTCATGCTCGTTAAGAGCAAAGGGGGCAACGAAAATTCTCGAAAGCTTACCCTCATCAATCAGGCATCTGCCGACAAGCTTTATGGAAAATCCGATTTTTTCCATCGCGCAAACATCGTTGCTTCTTATTCCGGTGATACCCTCGGTATAAATTTTCTTCTCGGACACGAGAGAGCCGGTGGCGATTGCCGCAAGAATGGATATTTTTCTTGCCGCATCAAGACCAAGCACGTCCGCGTCGGGATTTCTTTCCGCGTAACCGAGCGCCTGCGCATCGGCAAGGGCCGCTTCAAAGCTATCGCCGATGGTGAACATTTTAGTCAATATATAGTTCGTCGTTCCGTTGAGAATACCGCGGATTTCCGTTATATTGTTCTGCTTTATAAAGCTGATAAGAGGTGATATTACGGGAATTCCTCCGCCGACTGCCGCCTCAAAACGGTAACAAACACCGTTTTCGTTTGCAACTCGAAGGAACTCATCGCCAAAATTGGCAACGACTTCTTTATTCGAGGTTACAACGCTTTTCCCTGCCTTCAGCGCCGCCAAGGTATATTCATAAGCCGGATGAGAGCCGCCCATCAGCTCGCAAACAACGGACACCTCGGGGTCGTTAAGTATTACGTTGTAGTCATGGACAACCTTGTCAGCAAAAGGTGAATCGGGAAAATCCCTGAGGTCAAGTATATATTTGATGTTTATTTCGCCACCGCCAAGGGCCGCGACCTCTTTACTGTTTTTTCGGATAAGCTCCGCCGTGCCGCCGCCGACAACTCCGAAGCCAAGTATTGCTATGTTAGTCATTGTATTTTCCTTGGTTTTTAAAAATATGCTCTATTATATCACCTTATTGCGAAAAATGCAATATAAAATCTAAATTTTCTTGTTTGACACAAAACAAAAAAGCGCGGAAGAGCTTTAGCGTGATACTCTTAACGGAGCATAACGCAGTCAAATCCGTCTTCGACGGGTGAAATCCACCTATGGTGGATGAAATCACTATGCGATGAAATCCTGCTTCGCAGGGTGATAAGGCAGACGGATTTGATTTCATCCAATGGCTTGCTCTTGGATTTCATCTGAGCAAAGCGAAGATTTCATCGTTTGCTTGCAACGATTTATTTAAAAAAGGGAGCTTTCAAAAGCTCCCTTTTGTTTATTGGCTTATGCCAACTTTTTCTCAAGGCGAATTCTGATCGCCTTGATAAAGTCCTCGGAGTTGACTGCCGTGACCGCAAAG
>JAZORS010000180.1:0-6712 GCA_045656725.1 Eubacteriales bacterium
TAAGGCAACGAAATGGACTTTGGTCTCCATTTCGCGAAAATATATGCGCGACGGGTATGAAGCTAGACAAGCTCTAAGCTCGTCGTCGCGCTGCACAGGCTGCTCTCAAAGATTAAGTCTAAGCCCGACATATTTGTGAAAGGGCAAACCGCCTTATAACACAATAGGCAAAACAAAATAAAATTACGACCTTGTAGAAGAAATTCTATGAGGTCGTTTTTTTTACGCCCAAAACCTTGCAAAATGGCATTGAAATAGGAATTTCAGGGTTATTTCAGCCAAAAAATAGCGATTTTTTGGGGTTATCCGTAAAAACTTGATAAAATCTCTATTTTCTGAACTTTTTACGAAATGATAAACGGCTTTGCCTTTTTCGTGATAAAAGATATTGCCCGAAAACAAACCTTATATAAAACGATAGAGGTGCTGATTTCAGCACCTCTATTTTTTTGGTTTGTATTAAATTAAACAGTCCTTCTTTTAATTAAAGACCGATAGCAACCGCAAGCATTAAGAATGCAAGCGAGAGAACGAAAAGAAGCAGCTGGAACAGTATCGTTTTCTTAAACCACTGGGCAAAGCTTACGTCTGCAAGTCCAAGTCCGACAAGAAGCGTTCCGCAGGTGGGATAAAGAACGTTAGTGTATCCGTCAGCAAAAAGATAGGTCAGAATAATAACCGTTTTGCTGATGCCCTCAATGGGAGCAAGAGTCAGCATAGGTATTATAAGAACCGCCTTTGCGGACGCGCTCGGAATAAAGAATTCAATAATAAGAACGAAAAGATAAAGGATAATTACCGCAAGATACGGAGAAATATTAGTTACGGAATTATAAAAATAATGGAAAATCGTATGTAATATATTACCCTCCTGCGCGATATACGTGATACCGAAGGCAATCATAATAATTACGACCGAGGGAAGAACGCTCTTTACTCCGCCGAGAAAGCTTTTGCCAAGGCGCTTATACGTTCCGAGAAGCATCTTTCCTATAATGACCGTTCCCACTATGAAGGCAACCGCCATAAACACCATAGCCAAGGAACGGAGCGCTTTTATCGAGGTTGTTATGATAACGGAAAGAAGAGCTATTGAAAACAGCGCAACTATCATTTTTGCCTTGCGGACGTCCTCTGTATGCTCCTCCGGAGAAACCGTCACGAAGCCGCGCACGTCAAATTTTTCCGTTGCAAGTCTTTCATCGCGCTTTGCAAGCTGTGTTAAAAAGAGCGAGGTAATTACGTACATTACCGCGAATATGATGCATCTGTACCACATTCCGTCAGTGATGCTCACATTTGCCGCAAGAGATGCCGTTCCGATAGTCAAGGGGTTCGTAATCGCGGCGGTAAAGCCAACACCCGATGCAATCAGAATAAAGGAAATAGCGGTAAAGCGCGACCAGTTAAGCGCCGTGCAAAGCATGGCAAAAACGGGATATAAAATAAGAAGCTGCTCTTGAAGACCGAATACGGACGATAAAATCATAATAACGCCGGTCATAACCCAAATCGCAACGAAGCGCTTTGATTGGAGCTTCATCATTATTACTCTTACGAAGGAAACGAGTCCGCCGCTTTCTTCAAGCACCTTGAACGTTCCGCCAAGCACAAGCAAAAGCGCAATAATCATGAGCATATTCGTGCTGTTGCTTCCGAAAATGAAGGCTTCAAAGGGGGCTATAATCCAACGGTATATAGGAAGCCTTGTGGTGTTTTCACCGTCCTCAAGCTCACGGTACGAATCAAGCACTATCTGCTTGTTAAGCGACTCGTCGGTGGTGTACTCATAAAACGGCTCGCCGATTTTCGACTCATCGGTAGTATAAACGGTATACCGTCCCGCAGGTATTACGAATGTAAGTATACCTACGAATACGAGAACCGCAAGCAATATCGCGACAACCGCAATAAAGCTTTTCAGCCCGAATTTTACTTTTACGTCAATTTCTTTTGATTTATTCATAACAGTCTCCTTCACTGTAATCGTAAACGTCCTCGCAAGCCGAGCGCCATTTTTCGTCGTACAGATTGTGAACTTCCTCGGATGCAAGCGTCCATTTAATCAAGCAAGAGTCTTTTTCGTCGGGAAATAGCATAAAATAATCGTTATGGTGATAAAATTCAAGAAATCCCTTCGTTGAAAAGGTGAGTGAATATACGGTTTTCGCATCGAAATCAAAATCCGCGCGCTCACCGTTGAGCATTCCGCGAAAAGCGAGGCCTTTGTTCGTCAAAACCATCTCACCCGTGGACAAAAGCTCTCGGTCCTTGGGAGATTTTCTTAATTTATCGAGCTTTAAGGTGCAAAGCTTTCCCGTCAAGGTCATCTTGAAATCATCCGACTTAACCTGCTCTCTTACGCAGCTGCGCTGCCATTTATACCATTTGTCGATATCCTCGGGAATTGCCTCGCCCTTGATTTTCTCCAAATCGTAATATTCGTTAACGCGCGCCGCAAAGCCGCATTTTTTGCATATTATTGCGTCGTTTTCAACGTACAGGCTATGCTCGTCCTTACAGTCGGGGCATTTATAGAGTATTTTGTCAAGACCGAAGGCATTAGGTTTTTTGCCTATATATTTATTGCGCGCGGTTTTATTATACTCAAAATCGTTATAGCGGATTTTTTCGAGAATCTTTTTATAAATTTCTTCGACCGTAAGCTCGCCTAACATTTCGGGAGTGAACGCCAAGCTGTAATCTATGCCGATATATCCCTTTTTTCTGTCCGACGAGTATCTGTTTGTTGCAAGATACGCGCCGCGCGATGTGCATATTACGACATTCGCCTTACTGCTTTTGATAAGCTGTGCGGTTGCCGGATTTATCGGATGGGTGCTTCCGCTGGTTGACTGAATACCCTCAGGAAAAACTCCTATCGTTCCGTTGCGTTTCAGGACACCTATCATTTTTTTCACGCACATAAGGTCGGGCTGGTATAAATACTTCGATATTACACCGAGCTTTATAAAAAATCCGAAAATGCCCTTTTTAATTATGTTCTGGTATCCGCATACCAAATTTATATCCTTGCGCCCCAAACCGTAAACCGTATAAATAAATTCAAGACGCGACGAATGCGAGGAAAGCAAAATCGTCGGATGGTTATTATCAAGCGATTTCGGATCGTAGTCGTAGTTGAATTTTACCTTATATTTTCTGTTCAAAAAGCCGAGAATCCCCATAAATACCTTCATAATAAAGGGATTCGGTTTTTTTATTTTTCTGGTTGTAAGCTGTGCTTTTAAGTCTTTTTTCACTCTAAATGCTTCCTTAACCTTTTGTTATGTTACATATATTGTAACATAAACGAATGAGTTTTGCAATATTATTGCCAAAAAAACAGAGTATATGAGTAAAACTAATACCTCAAAGATTAAAAAATATGCACCTCAAAACTTTCTGGCTTTTCGGGGTGCATATTTTTATGATGAGCTAAGTTATTGATTTTTGTCGAGAAATTCGCGGAAATCGCGGTACAGATAAAGCGAGCCGCAGATAAGAGTGAGTTTGCCTCTCTTTTTAGCTTCGTAATACGCGTCGCCAATATCCTCAAATGCGGCGCCAGGATAACCGAGTGCTCCTGCGCGCTCGGAAAGCTCCTTAGCCGTCATTGCGCGCGGGTTATCCTTGACGGTGGTATATATAAATTCCGCGCCGCACTCGGAGAGCATTTGCAAGGAATTTTCTATATCCTTATCTGCCATACAGGCAAATATAACCACTCTCGGCACTTCCCCGAAATATCTTTTTAAGCTGAAATTAAGCGCGGCAATTCCGTTTTCATTATGTCCGCCATCGTATATCAGCGTTGGGTTTTCTTCTATTATCTCAAAACGCGCAGGATTTTTCGCCTTTGAAATTCCGCGCTTTATAACTTCCGTACCGATACCCATTTTCTGACAGGCAAGCACCGCAAGGGCCGCGTTTTCTATCTGGTGATAACCGGGAATACCGGCAAGATATTCTTCGCCGCCAAGCGAAAATCTTTCATAGCAGCCCTCGTTTCCAAGTGGAACCGGCGATGCGACGAAAAGCTCCGAGCCCTTTTCCTTGGCGCACTTTTCGATGACTGCCATCGCCTGCGGCTCCTGCTCCACCGTGATAAGAGCTGAAAGCTCCGACTCGCGCTTTATTATTCCGCACTTTGCCAAAGCAATCTTCTCTATCGTATTTCCGAGATACTGCGTGTGGTCGATGCCAAGGCGCGTAATAACAGCGAGAACGTTAGCTTTGATAACGTTAGTTGCGTCAAACTCACCGCCAAGACCGACTTCAAGAACGACAAAGTCGCATTTTTTCTCCGAGAAATAGACGAATGCAAGCGCAGTCCAGATTTCAAACTGCGTCGGCGCTATGCCGCACTCCGCTTCAACCTCGCGCGCAAGCGGCTCGATTAAAGCGAGAATTCTATCAAGGTCGTAATCCGAAATTTCCTCTCCGTTAATGCTGATTCTCTCGTTTACGCGGATAAGATTCGGTGAGATGTATTTTCCGGTCTTGTATCCAGCTTCTTCGAGCACCGAGGCAATATTTGCGCTGACAGAGCCCTTGCCGTTAGTGCCGGCGATATGGATAAAGCGGAGCTTATCTTCGGGATTGCCGAGTCGGTTAAGCAGAGCCGAAACCCTTTCAAGTCCCGGAACGGTTACTGCCTGAAAGCTATTTGCATAAGCGGAAAATTTTTTATTTTTACCCATTTCTTTGCTGTCCGTTATAATTTTATTGATTCCCTTGTTTTTAAGAAGTGCGTAAAGCAAAACGCATTCAGCCGCGCCGACTATAAGATAGTTTAATAGCCGCCAAGCCATAAGGAGCATAAATGGCATATCGTAAAACGCAGAAAGTCCGAATGTCTTTATTACCACAGAGCCGATGGCGTGTGAGATAAACACGGCAATTACAATTTTCAAAGCGAGAGGTATTTTCGTTGTTCTCTCTAAAACGATTCCCAAAATACCCGATATCAAACCGATGGAAAACGCGCCGACGGTTACTAAGAGATTGATTTCGTATCCAACCAAAATACAACCGATAATATCCGCTACCACAGCGGTGATGGCGGCTATCGGACCAAAGGCGAGTCCCGCAAAAATTATCGGCGTATTCTCAAAGCTAAGACGCAAGACAGGACCGAGATTTATAGCCAGATATTTTCCCATAACGATGCTGATTGCCGCGAGCATCGCCTGAAAAACGAGAATACGCAAAGCGCTCTTTTGAACATTTGCCTTATACATAAAAAAAGCCCTCCTTTACACAGAAATACATCCGGGGCATCAGGGGGCAAAATTCTCCTATATGCAACAGTGGGATGCGAGGGACACACCGCAGGCAAGCCTTTTCGTCCGTACGACAACTCCCCGTTCATACGACACTAAAACGCGTGTTCCTCTACTCTGTTTTCTTTTTAGCTTATTTTATCACAAAGTTTTACATAAATCAATAGTTTTTTTGGGAAAATCAAAGAAATTTCAACATTAGTATAATTATGCTTGTGCAAAGAAAAACAAGAGACACTATCTTTTAAAATAATGCCTCTTGTTTTTTATTCGTTTATGCCCGAATAAATCAGACGCGTCTAGCTTGATTTGGAGCAGAAATTTTCGTTCGCGACCCGAAGATGTATATTATACAGCGAGAGGGAGAGAACGGAAATAGAAAACAAAATACTAAATAAAATCGAAGAAAACAGTATGTTTTCAACCTTATTCTCTTAATACGTACAAATTAAAAGCGAGGTACAGTGTAAATCTATACCTCGCCTATTTTGTTTTCGTTTATGCCCAAAGAAAGCAGCCACAGATTAATATTCTGCGTTTCCTACAGTTCTCGGATAAGGAATAACGTCACGGATATTCGAAACACCCGTAAGATACATTATAATTCTTTCAAAGCCAAGACCGAATCCGGCATGCTTCGTTCCTCCGAATTTACGAAGGTTGAGATACCACCAGTAATCGCTCTTTTCGAGTCCGAGCTCTTCCATTCTCTTTTCAAGAAGCTCGATTCTTTCCTCTCTTTGCGAGCCGCCGATTATCTCGCCGACACCTGGCACGAGAAGGTCCATAGCCGCAACGGTGCGTCCGTCGTCGTTCTGGCGCATATAGAACGCCTTTATATCCTTCGGGTAATCAATGAGGAAGATGGGTTTTTTGTAAACCTGCTCGGTGAGATATCTTTCGTGCTCTGTTTGGAGGTCAACGCCCCAATATACAGGGTATTTGAAATCCGCGCCCGATTTTTCAAGGATCTCTATCGCCTCGGTGTAAGTCACCTTCGCATAGTCGGATTCGCGAAGCGCCGTGAGGCGTTCAAGAAGTCCCTTATCCACGAATTTATTGAAGAATTCAAGCTCCTGATGGCACTTATCCATAACGTGATTGATAATATATTTTATCATATCCCAGGCAAGCTCCATATCGTCGTTAAGGTCGGCAAAAGCAATTTCCGGCTCTATCATCCAGAACTCTGCCGCATGGCGAGCCGTGTTGGAATTTTCAGCTCTGAAAGTCGGTCCAAAGGTGTAAATATTGCCAAACGCCATAGCGTAGGTTTCGCCTTCAAGCTGACCGGAAACAGTTAGGTTTGCGCTCTTGCCGAAGAAGTCCTTGGAATAATCAATGCTGCCATCCTCATTGCGAGGAGGATTGTCCATATCAAGAGTGGTTACTCTGAACATCTCGCCCGCACCCTCTGCGTCCGAGCA
>JAZORS010000181.1:0-8703 GCA_045656725.1 Eubacteriales bacterium
CCGTGTCTTGCTTCGTCACGAGCCATTTCGTGAACAGTGTCGTGGATAGCATCAAGACCGTGTTCCTTAGCCATTTTTGCAAGCTCAAACTTACCGAGTGTTGCACCGTTTTCAGCCTCAACTCTTACAGTAAGATTTTCCTTGGTGGAGGGGCTAACGCACTCGCCGAGAAGCTCTGCGAATTTAGCTGCGTGCTCAGCCTCTTCATAAGCCGCCTTTTCCCAGTAAAGACCGATTTCGGGATATCCCTCTCTGTGAGCAACTCTTGCCATAGCGAGATACATTCCGACTTCCATACATTCGCCCATATAGTTTGCACGAAGGTCATCCTTAATGTCATCGGGAGCATCGGAAGCAACGCCTACAACGTGCTCTGCCGCCCACATCATTTCCTCTTCCTGCTTGGTGAATTTAGAAGCAGGAACGTTGCAAACCGGACATTTTTCAGGGGGAGTATCTCCCTCGTGAACATAACCGCATACCTGACATACAAATTTCATTTTTGAATCCTCCAAATTATGTAATTTTTTTAATTATTTTTTATTCATTATTCTGACAGCTTTGGCAGACTCCGTAATAAAGAACTGTTCCGCCGTCAACCCTGAAAGAATTTTCCTCAATAACGTCGGGAAGCTGACCGCGCGTTTCTACGTCGATGACTGCTCCGCAGACTTTGCATTTTGCGTGGTCGTGCGATTTTACGGTTATATCGTATCTGTCAGCTCCGTCATAAACCGGAACTTTAATGGCATACCCCTCTTCAAGATATGAATTAAGGATACGGTAAACCGTTGCCCTGCCGACTGTTTTATCATGCTTTGCCACCTCGTCGCAAACCATCTCCGCTGTCGGATGATTTCTCATCGAAGCGAAAACACGGCGCACAAGTTCTTTTTGCTTGGTATTTCTTTTCTTTACCGAAGAAGCTTGTGTTTGCGGCATATCAAATTTCCCTTTCGTTTATTCAAGGTGAATTCCTTAATGATATTATATCTCAATAAATAAAATTTGTCAATAGGTTTTTGAAAAAAAATTTATTTTTTTGTTTATAGCCGAAAGTCCGGGGCAAACGGATTTGGAGCAGAAATTTTCGTTCTCCGACCGAGATGCGTATTTTATACGCCCTTGGGAGGAAACGGAAATAGAATAAAAAACTATAATTTTTGGAGAAAAACGGAGTTTTTCAACCTTAGTAATTTGATTAAAGAAAAGAAAGAGACACTATCTTTTAAAATAATGTCTCTCGTTTTTTATTTGTTTCTGCCTAAATACGGAAGCCCCTTACCGTATACGGCATCTATATTTCTTTCCACTGTTTTCCTGCCACGCCAGGCAAACGCCCGTTTTGAAAATTCGTTTTCGTCCATTTCGTCAAGCGTTTTTCTGTCGAGCTTTTTGATATTGTTTTCATAGAAGAACGGAATAGGTGTCATTTCTGGGTTTTTATTATACGGGCAGGAGCTTTGACACTCGTCGCACCCCCACACCGTATTATATTTTTTCATAAGCTCGATTTCACTGTCGGAAAGCTCTCCCTTTCTCTGCGTTATGGCAGAAAGGCAATCGTCACCGCAGCCCGAGAGTATTCCTGTGGGACAGGCTCTTCGGCATGCACCGCATCCTATACATTTTTTGATTTCCGAGGGGGCTTTTGCGCCGAGAATTTCCGGTGGTGCATCGCTTATCACGTCAACGATAAAAACGTAAGAGCCATATTTTTCGTTTATCAGAAGTCCGTTATCTCCAAGTATTCCCAGTCCTGCCAAAAGAGCCGCAGAGCGCTCGTCGATGGGCGAATGGTCGCCATAGCCGATAAATTTATACTCGGGGAATTTTTCACCGAGCGTGCGACAAAGCCTGCACGTTATATCCTTAATGAATATATGATAATCATACGAGGTGGCGTATCTTGATAAATTTTCACTCTCCCCCGTGTAATAAGGAACGAGAAAGAGTATCACGGACTTGGCTTCGAGATTTTCTCTTTCCAAAAGATATTTTTTATTCTCGCGGCAAAAGGAATAATCAAGCACTGAATAATATTCGATTTTCTCTTTTGCGAAAAATTCTTTTACTGTTTTTTTCATAACCGCACCTTTGCTTTTATTACCTATATTATACACTCCCTTTCTTCTCTTTGCAATATATTTCTTGACTTTAATACATATTTGTTGTATACTATATGTTGTAAATTACACTTTAAGGTGAAAAATATGTATAACTTAAACGAAGGTCTTATCGTATATCTCCAAAATACAAAACACATAACGGAAACTGCGCTCCCATGGCTTATTATTGGCTGTGCCGTGCTCGTTTTCCTTGTTTCTTATTTGCTTGGAAGTCTTAATTCCGCAATTATAATATCCAATGCATTATATAAAGACGATATAAGACGCCACGGCTCTGGAAACGGAGGACTTACCAATATGCTCCGCACCTTCGGTAAAGGCGCGGCAGGGCTGACTCTTCTCGGCGACGTAATGAAAACCGTAATTTCGCTTCTTATAGCAGGCGCTGTTTTTGGCTTCGGCTACGTTGGCGGTGTCAGCGTTGGCGGAAACGGTGACGGATTCTGCTATCTTGCCGGAATGTTCGTTACCCTTGGGCACATATTCCCCTGCTTTTACAAGTTTAAAGGCGGAAAGGGCGTTTTGGCAACTGCCGCTATGGCGCTTATACTCACGCCGATACCTTTTATTTTTCTTTTGCTTTTGTTTATACTTATCGTAGCTGTATCAAAATACGTTTCCCTCGGCTCGATAAGCGTTGCCGTTCTTTATCCCATTGTGGTTAACGGCTATTTCAAATTTGTTTTTCCGTCAGCAGACAGAACGCTTCCTGCGTTTGTTGCTCTTTCAACTATAATACTCGCGATTCTTCTGGTTTGGTGCCACAGAGAAAACATAAAGAGAATTTCAACCAGAACTGAAAGAAAAATCTCATTCAAGAAAAAGAACGAAGATGAAGAATAAATTTATCAATACCGCCATCCTTTCTATCGAAAAGGGCGCGCTCAAAAAGCTCGTTTTTTCAAGACCCGCTGAAAATGAGATTGAAAAAGTAAGCGCTCGCCTTTGCTCTCACAAGGGCAAAGCGATTTTGGCTTTTGAATACCATCTTCCGTCTTCAACAGTAAAGCAAAAGCTTCTGCCGAAAGAAGAGGCAAAAAGCGAGCTTGAACTTTTATTTTCAGATTATAAGCAAGCAAATATAATAACTACCCTTGGCGATGCCGAATGGAAGCGCTCAAAAAAGGGCAAGGAAATTGCATCCGGTCTTGATGCGCTTTTAAATAAAATGTCGGATAAAATTCGCGAATTCAACTTCATTCCCGAACCGCTTGACAAAAAGAAAAACTACATTCTCTCGGGCGGCGAGGAAGTTCTTAAAAAGCTCGGTATTTCCGATAAGAACGGCAGAGTTCACGACAAGAGCCAAGGCAAATTCAGACAAATAAACCGTTTTCTCGAACATATAGACGACCTTTTCCCTGAGCTTCCGCAAAGCGGAACTTTAAATATATACGACCTCTGCTGCGGAAAAAGCTATTTGAGCTTTGCTCTTTATTATTTTCTTACCGAAAAAAAGGGACGCGAGGTATCCTTGCTAGGAATCGATTTAAAGCGCGACGTTATTCTCTGGTGCGACGCATTGGCGAAGGAGCTTGGCTTTTCGGGTATGAAATTCATTTTTGGCGATGTTAAGGATACGCCGAAGGATACTCGGCCCGATATGGTTATTTCCCTGCACGCCTGCGACGTTGCAACTGATATAGTTATTGATACCGCGATAGAGCTTAAAGCGGAAATAATACTTTCAACTCCGTGCTGCCACAGATATCTTAACGATAAGCTGAATTTCCCCGAGCTTTCCTTCGTAAGCCGCTATCCGCATCTCAAAAATAAGCTTTGCGAGGCACTCACCGACGGAATTCGCGCATCACGCCTTTCTGCATCAGGCTACTCGGTTTCGGTTATTGAACTGACCGACCCCGAAAACACTCCGAAAAACACGCTTATCAAAGCCAAGCTAAAAAAAGACATCACGGAAAAAGAGCTTCTGAAAAGACAGGCGGAATATGAAAATATCCTTTCTCTTGTTTTAGGCGATGAGCATAAGGATTACTTGAAAGAAATCTTATAAAAGGTTTAAAGTTATGGTATTTTTATCAAACAGTCCTCACGACACGGAATGTATAGGCAGGGATCTTGCCGAAAAGCTCGCCAAAGACGGTACGCGGCGCGCATTTATCGCAATGAGAGGCGAGATGGGTGTTGGTAAAACGGCGTTTACAAGGGGCTTTGCATCATATTTCGGCTTTTCGGGTGTGAGAAGCCCGACTTATGCGATAGTTAATGAATACGCGAGCGAGGGAGTTAATATCTTCCATTTCGATATGTATAGAATCGAGGGTGATGAGGACCTTTATTCTATCGGCTTTGATGACTATATAGAAAAGGACGGATATATAATTGCCGAGTGGAGCGAAAATATAGACGATTTTATCCCGGAGGATGCCATTTTCGTTTCAATCTCGCGTACGGAAAACGACCCTGACGAAAGACAAATAACGATAAATGACAGCAAGGTGAAAAAATGAAAATTCTCGCAATAGATTCTACGGCAAAAGCTGCAAGCGTTGCCGTTTTAGAGGACAGTAAGACACTCGGCGAATATACGGTAGATAACGGACTCACGCAAAGCGAGCTCCTTTTACCTATGGTGGAAAGCTTGCTTGATTCTTTAAAAATCAGGTATTCTGACATCGGCTTGTATGCCACTTCTGTCGGCCCCGGCTCATTCACGGGTGTCAGAATCGGTACTGCACTTATAAAGGGTATGGCTTTCGGCACGGACACACCCTGCGCCGGAGTTTCAACGCTTGAAGCCCTTGCGGAAAATTTAAGCGGACTTTCGGGCATTATCGTGCCTGCTATGGATGCAAGACGCGAACAGTTTTACACCGCGAGCTTTAAATCCAGAAAAGACGGGACGCTTTTCCGTCTTTCAGATGACGGAGCGCTTGGAATTGACGAAATCGAACGCTTGATTCGCACATACAGCGAGCCGGTATACATTGTCGGTGACGGGTATGCGCTTCTTAAAAAAATGCTTTCGGAAAGAGGAGTTGAAACGGAATCCACCCCGACTCTGCTTATCAACGAAAATGCGGCATCGGTGGGGCGAGTTGCCTACCGACATTATCTTGAAGGCAATTACACAAGCGACACCGAGTTAAAGCCCACCTATCTTCGCCTGCCGCAAGCGGAGCGCGAACGTCTTGAAAGAGAAAACAATTCAAAATAAAGGAAATACTGATATGAAAAGAAAAATCTACATCGGCGCAGATTCCGCCGGCTTTGCTTTGAAAGGCGAGCTTATAACGCATCTTGAAAATTCGGGCTACGAGGTAGTTGACCTCGGAGCTGACTCCGACGCCTCCTCTCACTATCCTGTTTATGCGGCAAAGGTATGCAAAGAGGTTCAGAAAGCTCTGAATGAAAGCTTTGGCATCCTTGTTTGCGGCACGGGTATAGGTATGTCTATGTGCGCTAACAAGCACCGTGGAATAAGAGCAGCTCTTTGCTCGGACACGTATTCCGCAAAAATGACGAGAGTTCATAACAACGCAAACGTTCTTTGCATGGGCGCAAGAGTTATTGGCTCGGCTCTTGCAATCGATATACTCGACAGCTTCCTTTCTGCTGAATTCGAGGACGGCGGCAGACACGCTATGAGAGTTGATATGATGATGGAGATAGAAAACAGCTGATTTGTCTTATAAAAACATTAAAAATCCGTTCTCTTTTCGAGAACGGATTTTTTGTTTTTACTATGTTTTTTTATTTCCGAGAATAATTGCCTCTGCCGCGCGCACGCCGTCGACGGCAGACGAAACTATGCCGCCTGCATATCCTGCGCCCTCGCCTATGGGATAAAGACCGCAAAATCCCGGAACGGAATAGCTTTCTCCGCGCAAAATTCGCACGGGTGAGGTTGTTCTGGTTTCAACACCGGTTAACGCGGCATCGCCCTTTTTAAAGCCGGAGAGATAGCTGTCAAAATCCGTTATAGCCGCCTTGATGCTTTCCGTTATATATTCGGGAAGATACTCACGCGGCGAGGTGGGAACAACGCCCCTTGGATAGCTCGGCATAACATTGCCAAAGCCGACAGGCTTTTTGTCCGAAAGAAAATCCGAAAGAGTCACAGCCGGAGCTGAATATCCTCCGCCCGCCGCAGAATATGCGGCTTTTTCTATTTTACGCCTGTAATATATACCCGAAAGGGGCGAATCGGAATCAAAATCACGGGGGCTGACGGATACGAGAATTGCCGCATTTGAATTTTCGGCATCACGCTTATACTCACTCATTCCGTTAGTTACAACGCCCCCCTCTTCCGTTGCCGCTGCAACAACAGTGCCACCCGGGCACATACAGAAGCTATAAACGCTTCTGCCGTTTTCAAGGTGGCTGACGAGGTGATAGCTTGCCGCGCCAAGCGGCTTGCTGTATCTGTTTTTATAGATAAGCCCGTCAATATATTCCCTCTTATGCTCAATTCTGACACCGACGCCAAAGCCCTTCTTTTCCATCGGCAAGCCCATACTATTTAACATCTCAAAGGTATCGTTTGCGCTATGTCCGATAGCAAGAATCAGCTTGTCAGTTTCAATCTCTTGCATTTTTCCGCACTTTTCATACGTGACCGAAGAGATACGCCCCTCTTTCATAGAAAAGCTATCAAAACGAGCCCCGAATATTATTTCTGTGCCCAATGATATGAGCTTGTTTCTTATGGTTTTTATAATACCGTGAAGCTTGTCTGTTCCGAGATGCGAGCCGACTGTATAAAGTATATCCTCGTCTGCTCCGGCTGATACAAATTCCGAGAGGACCTCGTATTTATATTTATCCATTCCGCCGACCTTGAGCTTTCCGTCAGAATACGTGCCTGCTCCGCCCTCGCCAAACTGAACGTTGGACTCCGTATTTAAAACGCCCGTTTTCTCAAACAAAGCAATACTTTTTCGTCTTGCATCAACGTCCTCGCCTCTTTCGAGTATTATGGGCGCAGCTCCGCTTTTAGCAAGTGTCAGGGCGGCAAAAATACCGGCAGGGCCCATTCCTACAACTACGGGGCGCAGAGAAAACTTGGCTTCAGGTAATTCAAGGGAATAATTATCCCAAGGAAAAACCTTGTTTCTTATTTTAAGCAAGCCATCTTCCCTGTTTTCGTCAAGAGAAAAGCCAACACTCGCCTTATATACAATTTTTTCTCCTGAAAAATCAAGCGTTCTTTTTGCGATTTTTACCTCTTTTATTTCCTCAGGCTTAACTGGAAGCTTCTCGGAAATAAGCTCTTTCACGTCAAAAAGAGAATATTCAAGCGGAAGTATCAAATCTGTTTTAATCATAAGAATATCCTCCTTCTTTTTATTCTATTTTACCATCTTGGAAGAAAACTTGCAATATAAAAATAAATTTTATCGAAAAAAGCTGGCGCGCTTTTTAGATTTAGAGTAAAAAACGGAGTTTTCCACCCTTATAAAATAAGCAAAATTAAAGTGAGGCACAGAATAAATCTGCGCCCCACTTATTTTGTTTTCAGTTATGCCCAAAGTGCCGCCCGGGGCGAGCAGATTTTGAGCAGAAATTTTCGCTCTCGCCCCGAAGCTGTATACCATACAGCGAGAGGAAGAGAACGGAAATAGAAAACAAAATATTTTATACTTTGGAGAAAAACAGAGTTTTTCAACCTTATAAAATATGCAAAAATTAAAGTGAGGCACAGAGTAAATCTGTACCTCACTGGTTTTATTTTGTTTTCGATTCTGCCCAAAGGTCAGCGTCCGAAGATTATCCAACAAGACCGGAACGCTCAATACCCTGAACGAGGTATTTCTGACAGAACAGGTAAATTATAACAAGAGGCATAATAATCATCATACCAGCGGTATTCTGAATTACGTTCTCGTAAATAGTTCTACCTGCATAAGTCGTTTGGAGCGACGGAGGTATAGTTGCATAAATATCAGGCATAAGGTAAACCTTATTGGTCGTTCCGTAGAAGAAGACGGTCGTGTAGAACTCGTCTGTCCACTGCCATGAGAACGAGAAAAGGAATACCGTGATCATCATAGGAACGGAAAGCGGAAGAATGATCTGGAAGAAGGTTCTGAAAGTTCCCGAACCGTCAACGTATGCAGACTCCTCAAGCTCGTCGGGCACGTCCTTAAAGAACTGACGCATAAGATAGATATACAGTCCGTTTTTAAAAGCAAGACCTGTTACCGAAAGAATGATCAGAGGCCAGAACGTGTTACCAAGTTTAAACGTGTGACCGAAGATAAGCTCGATAAGTCCCTTCATTCCCCAGGACTGAACGGTTAAGATATCGAAGCTTGTGAAATGCTGGTAAAGGGAAAGCTGCAAGGTTCCGTGAGGAATAATCATCGTTACGATAACGAGAATCATTACGAACTTGTTACCCTTGAATTTAAACTTAGCAAGACCGTAACCTACAAGGCACGAAATAAGCATCTGAGCAAGCGCACAGAAAAGCGAAAGCAAAAGCGTATTAAGAAGTGCCTCAAAGTAATGGTTTTCAAGAATGATGTACTTGTAAATATCAAGTGTGAAATGCTTGGGAATAAGCGATACCGTTGCATCGATAACGTCTTCCTTACTCATAAACGAT
>JAZORS010000182.1:0-9033 GCA_045656725.1 Eubacteriales bacterium
AGGCATACGAGAAGGTTCCCATGCTCATAAAGATAAGAAGCGACAGAGCCCTTACCCGCGCAATGCGCCTTATCGACCTCGTTATGTCGAACTTCGCTATACAGAAAAATCCCGCTTTTGTGACACGGGATTACGTTTCCGGACATCCTTACGAGCATACGGAAGCGCTTGTTAAACGCGGACTCATCAAGGTTCTTGTTCCTGAGAACAGTACTCAAAATTCATAAAAAACAGTAATCCAAATAATGAAAGGAGATAACGTAATGACTAAGCTTGCTAAAATCATACTTACTGCCGTAATCTCCTTTTCTATTTGCTTTATAACGGTAGGATACGCCGCTATAACAGGCCAGCTTTCGTTAAACGTGAATATCGAATCCGTTGCTCCGGAGGGCCTTTTTATCACCGAGTTAACTGTTAGCACCAACCCTAACCGGCTTGACGTTTGTACGGCAAGCTTTGCGCCATATTCAACTGCGGTTGATTGCTCGCTCAGCAAAAGCTCGAGTTCGAGAGCCGGCTCCGTTACGTATAAAATCACGGTGCTTAACAACACAAAATACGAATATGCATATCGCGGACTTTACTACCAAAGCTCACTTGAAAATTATCACAACAGCTATGTTTCAACCTCAAATGCCGATAACAAAATAGGCGTAGTCACGTCCTTCCCGGACGGCAAGATCGTCGGCCGGGGAGAAGAGTTGACGTTTTACGTCACTTATACCATAGGAAGCAGCTCCTCGACGTTTTATTCAAGCAGAACCTATAAGACTCTTCTCAACTACCAATTCGGAATCAACGTAGAAACCGAGGAAGCGGCAAGAGAAGCGATTAACGATAAATTTGCCAATATTCTTAATACCACCACAACGTATAGAGAGCTCGTCGATGCTCTTGATAACAAGTTCGACGGAAGCCAGGAATGGACCTCGAACTACATTGGAAACGTTGGTGACGCTGATACGGACGACGCGGTCGCTGTAAATACGCTATTTGCAGGACAGCTCCAAATGATAATAAACGGAGAAACTCGTCCGGCAAGCGTGCTTATCAAGCACGAAAACATTGACGGAAACACAAAAACAGGCGACGATTACGTAGCAACAAATAAAAATAACGGCGGTGTTTTCCGAGGATACGGCTGCGAAATGACGCTTTATCTGACGATAGACCCGCTGACGAAGGCAAACTCTAATGCCGTCGTTTACGTTTGCGTATTTACCTGCAACCGCGACGATAACGGAAATATTGTTGGCGACTGGTACAGAATAGGAGATTCATACGTCGGCGTTGCGCCTGTTGTCGGATATAACGGAGAAGCCGGTCAGACGGGCTCCTTCGTAACAGACAACTGGGTATCAACTCAGGCAACCTACACCCCCTCTGAAAAATTCTCCTATACCGTCCCGGCAAATCAATCTATAAAAACACTCGTTCAACACGTAGATCCCGATGCGATAGAGGTTATGCAAGAGCTTCTTAACGAAGCGAAAGCAATGATAGACGACACGTCCTATGCCGGAACCGGCATTGAAATCATAGAAGATGCATATGCAAGAGCAAGCAATTACTTTACCGTAGACGAAAACGGAAATCCGGTAGTGAAGCAAGATCTTACCAGAGCGCAGCTTTGCCCAATCATAGCCGATCTTGATTATTCACTCACAGAGGCGAAAAAGGTTATTGAAGATATACTTGGACAAGGTTGATTTAATATATTCTAATAGAGCCGGTGTATTCCGTATTGAGGTAACATGACACCGGCTTTATTTTTGCCTCAGCGGCAAGCAAATCATAAGACGCCGCGCTCCGTTATAGAATAAAATCCGGATATTTTAATAAAATACGTTATACTCATAAGAACAATCGGGAAAGGAGCTTTTATATGGAAGAAAAAAACGAATTTGCTTTTCAGGAAAGGGATTTCAGGGCTGAAATTCTTGATACTATCCGAGGAAGCTCCGATGATGCAAAAATAAGGGCAAAGCTTCTCGGATATCACGAAAAGGATATAGCAAGTGTTTTCGATGAGCTTTCTTCCGAGGAAAGAGGTCGTCTTGGCAAAATTCTCGGCAGCGAAATTATGTCCGAGGTCGTTTCCTTCCTTGACGATGCAAAGGATTATCTTTCGGAAATCAGCACAAGCGAGGCGGCTGAAATTATTGAAAATATGGACGCCGACGATGCCTACGAGGCGCTTGACTCGCTCGACGAAAAGGTAGGAAGGGAAATCTTTGAGCTTATAGAAGATGCCGAAATAAAGGAAGACATTAAGCTTATCGATTCTTACGGCGACGATGAATTCGGAAGCCGAATGAGCACCAATTTTATCGCCGTAAAAAGAAATCTGACCATCAAAGAAACAATGAAAGCCATGGTTCGTGAAGCCGCGGAAAACGACAATATCTATACGATATTCGCCCTTAACGCTGACGGCTCGTTTTACGGAGTTATCGACTTAAAGGATTTGATAGTCGCAAGGAGCGACGTTGAGCTTGAAAGCTTGATTTCAGTGAGCTTCCCCTTCGTTTACGACAAGGATATAATTTCCGAAAACATCGAGCGCCTGCGCGCTTATTCGGAAAATATGATACCCGTTCTTTCTTCCCGTGACAACAAGCTGCTCGGCATTATAACCTCCTCGGATATAGTCGAGCTTATTGACGAAGAACGAAGCGAGGATTACGCAAAGCTTGCCGCAATGAGCGCGGAGGAGGAGCCCGACGAAACACTTTTTTCGAGCATGAAAAAACGTGCGCCTTGGCTTATTGCGCTCCTTTTTATGGGGCTTATCGTGTCGGCGGTTGTCGGAATGTTTGAGGGAGTTGTAGATAAGCTTCCTATGATTGTTTCATTCCAATCCCTGATTCTCGGAATGGCAGGCAACGTAGGAACTCAATCGCTTGCGGTAACCGTAAGGGCGCTTGGCAACAGTGAAAAAACGTGCTTTAAAACGCAAATCCTTGCCATTTTAAAGGAAGTGCGGGTGGCTATGCTTAACGGCTTCGTCCTCGGCGCAATATCCTTTCTTATTGTCAGCACCTATATGTTCGTTTTTGCCTCATACAGCGCCGCCTTCGTCTTTGCCGCGGCAGGATGCGTCGGTCTTGCTATGTGCTTTGCTATGACAATTTCCGGCTTTACGGGTGCGCTTATTCCCATAAGCCTATACAGATTCGGCGTTGACCCCGCCGTTGCCTCCGGCCCGCTTATCACGACGGTAAACGACCTTGTGGCAGTCATCAGCTATTATGGACTCGCCTGGGCGCTTCTTCTGAATATCTAAATATAATGCGTGCACCCCCGTAAAAAAGAGAGGGTGCACAATTTATTGACATTTGGCGAATTTTGTGATAGAATTGATAGAAGCATGACTGTGCTTTAATCAGGAGAAATAGCGTGAAAGTTTATTTTACGTAGAGTGAAATCTGCTGTTCACGAACGAAATTTAAACAAAAAATTGTTTTATCCCATTTTTAGCTTGAATTTCAATAAATATTTGCGCTGCCGTCAAGACGGCAGAATGGAGATTATTATGCAAGACGTAAAATATATATTGGCAAAAAACATATCCGAGCTGCGTCAGCTTAATAATATGACGCAAATGGAGCTTGCCGAAAAGCTCAATTATTCCGATAAAACCGTATCGAAATGGGAAAGGGCGGATTCCTCCCCCGATATATCCGTGCTCGTTGAGATAGCCGATATCTTCGGCGTAACCCTCGATTACCTTGTAAATGAACACACGGAAAGGATAACTCTTTCGGAAAACGATATTGTCAAGCGCAAGGCAGAAAGGACAAAATACAACCGCAGAGTTATTGCATATATCTCGGAATTTGCGGGCTGGCTTGTCGCGATTTTCGCCTTTATAATTACCACCCTGATACTTGACAAAACTACGTTTCAGTGGCTCTATCTTGTTTATGCTCTGCCGCTTACCCTGATTGTTAAACTCGTTTTCAATTCGATATGGTTTAACACGCGGCACAATTATTTTATAATATCACTTCTTATGTGGTCGCTTCTTGCGGCGGTGCATATCACGTTCCTTTACTTCGGAATTCAAACCTCTCTAATTTACCTCGCAGGTGTCGCCGGGCAGATAGTTATCGTCTTGTGGTCCTTTATTCCCAAGACAAAAAACAAATAATTATTTACAAAATGCTCTATTTCCGAGCAAAAAAGCAGGGCATTTTTCTCATTTCTACTAAACGGAGAGTCGGCAAAAACGAATTCTACTCTTTGTATCCCGATTTGTAGAGCCGCAAATTCTTCTGTTTCGGTTGAACTTTTTTTAAAAAAAAGGTATACTAGACGTATAGCCGAAGAGAACCGAACTAATAAGTCTTTCATCGGCAAATTTCAGCGTCTTTCGTCGCACCGAGCCTTGTAAAGTATTACTTTACTGCGACTCGTTACGGCAAAATCCATCAAAAATTTGTTCGATGGAAGATGCGAAGCAGTTTTGAAATAATAGATTTTTTCGATATTCGAGCTAAATTTTTTGAGGAATATACGATATTTAAGAAAAATTCAGTGAAGAAGATGGGAAAATCTATATTTCCAAACCTTATGAGTTCGGCTCTCTTCGGCTATAGTAAAATCCAAGGAGAAAATTAAAATGCGCAAGGAAATCCCAATTTTCTTTTCAACTGACGACAATTATATACCGTATCTTGACGTTGCGCTTTCCTCCATTATTGCAAACGCAAGCAAGGAATACGATTACAGAATCATCGTTTTAAATACGGGCGTTGCTGCCAAAGGCGCGGAAATTGTAAAGAGAAACGAGCGCCCCGGATTCCGTATTGATTTTATAGATATATCGGAACCTCTCGCTGCGATAAAATCGCGATTTAAGAATGTTTATCATTTTTCGCTGGCATCTTACTACCGCCTCTTTATCGCCTCGCTTTTTCCCGAATACGACAAGGTTATATATCTTGATTGCGACCTCGTTGTTCTCGGCGATATTTCCGAGCTTTTCAGCGTTGAGCTCGGCGATAATATTCTCGGAGCCGCGCCCGAGGAGTTTGTACAGAATACGGACGTATTCCGCGCCTATGCCGAAAAGGCGCTCGGTCTTGACCCTGACGGATACGTAAATTCGGGCGTTCTCCTTATGAACCTTAAAGAGTTCAGAAAGAACAGGATTGAGGCAAAATTCACAAAGCTCATAAAGGAATATGATTTCGACCTTCTCGATCCCGACCAGGCATATCTCAATTACCTTTGCCGCGGTAAGATACACGTTCTTCCGAACGGCTGGAACAAAGAGCCGATGCCCATCGCTTTGGAGGGTGAAAAAAACATAGTACACTACGCGCTTTATAAAAAGCCCTGGCAGTATAGCGACGTTATAGACGGCGAATATTTCTGGCACTACGCCGAAAGCTCTCCCTTTTATGAAACGATACGCGAAAGACTCCTTAGCTTCGGCGGAGCGGAAAAAGCAAAAAAAGAAGCGGCGGCAAAGGAAATTCTTGAACACGCCGTGCGCATTGTTGAATCCCGGGACACATTTTCTAAAAAGCTTTCCGAATTTTGAGGTAACAGTATGGAAAAATCCAGCCATAAATTAGAGCTGCTCCGTCGCATATCCGCGCTTGAAAAGGACGGGCTCTGGCATCTGGACGTCGAAGATGATCCCGAAACCTATCCGCTTATGCCGGACAAGGTCGACTATCTCAATGAAAAGCTGATAAGCAAGATTAAAAACAAAATTGCGAACGTTGCCGCCACACGTTTTTACGGCAAGCTGATAAAAAACCGTCAGCTCATTCTGAAAGAGGTGCGCGGAATCGAGAATTTTAAAGCCGTCACGGGCGGAAAAATCGTCACCTGCAATCATTTCAGTGTGTGCGATAATTACGCCGTTTGGTTAGCCCTCCGCGACCATATGAACGGCAAGCTTCTCTACAAGGTAATCCGCGAGGGAAATTACACAAATCCCCCAAAGCCCTTTGGGCTTTTTATGCGCCACTGTAACACGCTCCCCCTTTCAAGCCAGCTTTCAACTATGAAAAAATTTATGTCTTGTACAAAGACACTCTTTACACGGGGCGAAACCGTGCTTATATATCCTGAGCAGAGCATGTGGTGGAATTACCGGAAGCCAAGACCTATGCAGGACGGCGCGTTTACTCTTGCTGTGCGAAACGGTGTTCCCGTAGTCCCCATTTTTATCACGATGGAGGACAGCGACGTGCCGGACGGTGACGGATTTTTCGTTCAGGAATACACCTTGAATATTTTGCCTGCAATACACCCCGACACCGCCGTTTCCCGTCACGAAGCGGCACAAAAAATGAAAAAGGAAAACTACGAAGCTTGGGTGAAGGTTTACGAAAGCTTTTACAAAAAGCCCCTCTCGTATAGTGAAGAATGAAGCTGTATTTATCTGTAATCGGAATTTTCATGGCGCTTATATCCGTTTTTAACATTCTTTTAGAAACTGCGCCATGGTATTACGTAATTATCTCCGTCGTCTTTTGCACGGCTCTGCAATTTGCCCTCGACGGCGCGGTTGCAATCGTCGTCAACAAAATTCTTCCTACCGCCTGGTTCGGTGCGGACAAGCCCATTTTTGCCGTTTCCGAAATAGAAAAGAAGCTTTACAAAAAGCTTAAGGTCCGTCGATGGAAGGATAAGGTATGGGAGCTTGGCGGACTTGGCGGATTCAGCAAAAAGCATCTTAAAGAGCCCGACAATCCCGAATATATCGAGCGTTTTATCGTTGAATGTAACAAGGGAGTCGCAACACACAGAATCTCCTATTTCATCGGCTTTCTGGCTATGCTGACCGTTCCCGGCATCTGTTCTTTCACCGTGGCTCTGCCCGTTGCGCTGGTCAACCTGTTTTTGAACGTCTTACCAACCCTTGCCCTGCGGTATAACACTCCGATGCTTAAATCCGTTTTAACAAGACAAAGAAAAAAGAGGGAAGAGGCTGTCCTTCAATAATATACATAAATACCGCCGCGGAGTTGCTACTGCGGCGGTATTTTTTAACGCCCCGTTTTACCCATCAAGGCAAATGAAGATAAATGCTTGAATTATTTGCGTTTTTATGCTATAATTGGAATATATGTAAGCAATTCAAAGAAAGGATGACTCGTGCATGAATATTCTGCATATGAAATACGCGGTAGAAGTTGCGAAGGTCGGTTCGCTGAACAAAGCGGCGGAAACGCTTATGATAGCCCAACCGAATATCAGCCGTTCCATTAAAGAGCTTGAAGCGGATCTTGGTATTACAATATTCCAGAGAAGCGCGAAAGGAATGGTTTTGACTCCGGACGGTGAGGAATTTATGGATTATGCGCGTGATATTCTTCTCCGTATCGACAAATTCGAGCAGTCCTACCGTGACGGTTCGCATAAAAAGCGCAAATTTTCAATCTCTGTCCCCCGCGCGTGCTATATTTCTGCCGCGATGGCGGAATTTTCAAAAACCATCGGCGACTCTCCCGTAGAAATATACTACAAGGAAACCAACTCTAAAAAGACCGTAAAAAAGCTTCTTGAAAACGAATATAAGCTCGGCATCATTCGTTACTCTGATAACTACGATAAATATTATAAGGATATGCTTGAAGAAAAGGGACTTTGCTATGAGCTTGTTGCGGAGTTCTCCTACGTTCTTCTTATGAGCCGCGATAACCCTCTCGCCGCAAAGGAAACGATCACTTACGAGGATCTTTCAGATTATATTGAGATTGCGCACGCGGACCCTTACGTTCCTACGCTTTCCATGTCCAAGGTGTTCCGCGAGGAGCTGCCCGATAAGGTGAATCAAAGAATATTTGTCTTTGAGCGAGCAAGTCAGTTCGATCTGCTCTCCGAAAATCCGAAAACGTTTATGTGGGTATCGCCTGCCTCACAGCAGATACTTGACAGATACAATCTGGTTCAGCGCGTGTGCGAGGGCAACAAAAAAACGTATAAAGACGTCCTTATATATCATAAAGGATATAAACTTACAAAGCTTGATAAGGATTTCATTACCGCACTTTGCAACGCAAAAAGAAGTTTTATTAAGTAAAAATCATATAAAATGCGCAAGCAGTTTCGTCAAATTGACGGAACTGCTCGTTTTTATTGATAGCGCGGTTATCGATTGTGGCTATATCGATATGTATATTACCGATATAACATTTTAATTATTCCCAAAAAGCCGATACTGTGTTAAAATATTAACAATCCAACAAGGAGGTGGCAAATGAACGGATATTCTATCCCAAAGGCGACGCTCGGACGGCTTCCGCAATATCTTGAATATTTAAAGGGCTTACCCGAGATACGCCGCACAATATCAGCAACCGCAATCGCCAAGGCGTTATCGCTCGGTGACGTTAAGGTTCGTAAGGACCTTGCAGCTGTCAGCGGTGCAGGTAAGCCCAAGATTGGTTATGAAACCGATAAATTGATTACCGACATTGAGAGCCATCTCGGGTATGAGAGACTGAGGAATGCGGTTCTCGTAGGAGCAGGAAAACTTGGCAGAGCGCTTCTTGATTATGACGGCTTCGAGAATTTCGGAGTGAAGATCGTTGCCGGCTTTGACTGTAACGAAACGGCACTAAAGAAAGGCGCAAAGGATATACTGCCCATCAAAGATATCGGAACTTACTGTCGGGAACACAGCGTAAAGCTCGGAATTATCACGGTAGGTCAGGGCTCGGCGCAGGACGTTTGCGACAAGCTCGTGGAAAGCGGCATTGAAGCGATATGGAATTTCGCACCCGTTACCTTAAAAGTGCCAAACGGAGTACTTCTCAAACAAGAGAATTTAGCATTATCCCTCGCACATCTCAATAATCAAATCAGTAAATAATTTTTAGGAGGACATAAAAAAATGGAACTCAAAACTTACGAAATCGTAGACAGTGTAGAAGCACTGCACGAGGCGATTGCTCGTGTAAGAGCAGCACAGAAGGTTTTTGCAACCTATACTCAGGAACAGGTTGACAAGATCTTCTTGGCAGCGGCATCTGCGGCAGACAAGTCGGATGGAGCCATGTCGTT
>JAZORS010000183.1:0-19385 GCA_045656725.1 Eubacteriales bacterium
CTTTGTGAATTATGAGGTCTATCGCTCTGCAATGGTCCTCAACGTAAAGCCAGTCGCGCACGTTGATGCCCTCACCGTAAACGGGCAGGGGCTTGTCATGAAGCGCGTTTGCAATCATAAGGGGAATGAGCTTTTCCGGGAAATGATAAGGCCCGTAGTTGTTTGAGCAACGCGAAATGGTAACGGGAAGACCGAAGGTTCTGTGATACGCCTGAACAAGCAGATCCGCGCTTGCCTTTGAAGCTGAATAAGGACTTGACGTATGAATGGGCGTTGTTTCCGTGAAGAAAAGGTCGGGGCGGTCAAGGGGAAGATCACCGTAAACCTCGTCGGTTGAAACCTGATGATATCTCTTGATTCCGTATTTGCGGCAAGCGTCCATCATAACGGCAGTACCCATAATATTCGTATTTAAGAATACACCGGGGTTTTCTATGGAACGGTCAACGTGGCTCTCCGCGGCAAAGTTAACGACAATGTCCGGGTGCTCCTCTTCAAAAACGCGGTAAACGCTTTCTCTGTCGGTTATGTCCACCTTGCAAAATCTGAAATTAGGGTTGTCCATTACGGGGGAAAGCGTTTCTAAGTTTCCTGCGTAAGTGAGGCAATCAAGGCAGATTATTCTGTAATCGGGATGTGCCTTTAACATATAGTGTACAAAATTGCCGCCTATAAATCCGGCGCCGCCGGTAACTATTATCTTCATTATGCAAATTCTCCGTTAAAATTATTTAAGTGGATTTGTAAAAAATGATTTTAGAGCCTCTTGCCAGTGGCGGAATTCATCTCCGACACTCGCTCTGAACATCATATTGTCAAGAGAGGAATACGAGGGCCTTTTTGCAGGTGTGGGATATTCTTCCGTTGTGCACGGAGAAACATCAGCGTCAATTCCGGCAAGAGAAACTATCTCCTTTGCAAAATCAAACCAGGAGCATTCGCCGTTTCCCGTGCCGTGATATATGCCGTATTCTTCCGTAGGAAGAAGCTTAATTAAGTGATGCGCAAGGTCAGCGGCATTCGTCGGATTTCCGCGCTGGTCGGAAACCACGCGGCAAGCGTGCTTTTCACTTGCTATTTTAACGATGGTCTTTACAAAATTATTGCCGTAATATCCGTAAAGCCATGAGGTTCTGACAATGAAATATTTGTCGGTGAACTGTTTTATATATTCTTCGCCGAGATATTTTGAAGCTCCGTAAACACTTTTCGGACTCGGTATATCCCACTCAACGTAAGGGACAGAGCCCTCGCCGTCAAAAACGTAGTCGGTTGAAACGTGAATAAGCTTTGCACCGATTTTTTTCGCGGCAATAGCGAGGTTTCTCGGGCCTTGGGCATTTGCCCTGAACGCGAGGTCTTTTTCCGTTTCGCAAAGATTAACGTTTGTAAAAGCCGCGCAGTTTATAACCGCATCGGGTTTTTCTTTTTCAAAAAATGCCAAGACGTCAGAAAGATTTGCAATGTCAAGCTCATCAAGATCAACGGCAACAACGGAGTTGTTTTCTTTCAGAACTTCCGGTGTGCCGAGCTCTGTGTATCCGCGTTCAAAGCAGAGAGTAAGCTCACGTCCGAGCTGTCCTTTCGCTCCGGTAATTAAAATTTTCATCAGTACTGTATCAAACCTTCCCAAACTTTTTTGAGGTGCGCGCCGTAAGTGGATTTTCCGTATCTTTCTGCTGATTCAAGAAGCTTTTCCTTGCTTATCCAGCCGTTTTTATAAGCAATCTCCTCGATTGCCGAAATTTTAACGCCTTGGCGCTTTTCAACGAGCTGAACGAACTGTCCCGCCTCGATAAGGCTGTCCATCGTTCCGGTATCAAGCCATGCAAAGCCACGGCCGAGAAGCTTGACGTCAAGCTGATTAAGCTTCAAAAATTCTTTGTTGAGGTCGGTTATTTCAAGCTCGCCTCTTTCAGAGGGCTTGAGGTTTTTCGCAATCTCAACTACGCGATTGTCGTAGAAATAAAGGCCGGTAACGGCATAATTCGATTTTGGATTTTTTGGCTTTTCTTCAAGAGAAAGAACCTTTCCCTCGGAATCAAACTCAACAACGCCGAATCTTTCGGGGTCCTCAACGAAGTATCCGAAAACGCTGGCTCTTTTGTTTTCTTCGGCATTACGCACCGCTTCCTTCAAAATTTTTGAAAAGCCGTTTCCGTAAAATATATTGTCGCCCAGCACCATAGCGCAGGAGTCATTACCTATAAATTCTTCGGCAATTATAAATGCCTGAGCAAGTCCGTCGGGCGAGGGCTGCTCCTTATATGAAAGGTTAATTCCGTAATTAGAGCCGTCGCCGAGAAGGTTTTTAAAATTGGGAAGGTCTCTCGGTGTCGAAATTATAAGAATGTCCTTGATTCCCGCGAGCATAAGTGTGGACAGGGGATAGTAAACCATCGGCTTATCGTATATCGGCAGAAGCTGCTTTGAAGTTATCATTGTAAGGGGGTAGAGTCGTGTTCCCGAACCTCCCGCAAGAACTATACCTTTCATTTTTTATCTCCTCTTTTTTGTAAGTTTTTTTGTTTCAGATTGTATCTTCCGAAAAGATACATTGTTTTGAATATCAGGGTTTCCGCAAACGTTTGCCTGAATGCCTTTGTCGAGAAACAGTATCCGAGGCGCGTTAGAAAATTTTTCTGTCTTGCGAAAAACTTTATTGCTTCTTTTTCGTAAGCTTCGGGAATAATATCTTTGGAAAGTGCAACAAAGGAAGCAAGCTGTTTTGCATTTTCATAAGATTTTTTTGTCCTTACGCGGCGGAAACGGGTTTTTAAAGTGCCGAAAAAGGAATTTGAGTACCCAATTACATTTTTTTCGTGCTGTCTGTATAATGTAGTCGGCTTTTTGTCGTAGATTACAGTACCGCAGGCGGATGCAAAAAGATAGTTCCAATAGTCAACTATCATTATATCGTCCGAAAATTTGTCTGCAATTTGCAGAAGCTGCTTTCTGTTGAAAGCCTGCGTGTGTCCTATGCACACGTTCTGGACCATTGCATTATAGAAGGACAGACGCTTCGGTATGAGGGTATGTCCCGTTATGTTAAGCTCCGCATCCGTAAGATAGGAGCAGGCGGCATAAAGCGCGGGAATTTCTTTATCTATCTTTGAAAGAAATTCGGCTGCTCTTGTCAGCTTGTCCGGAAGCCATACATCATCCTGGTCGCTGAAAGCAAAATATTCGCAGTGCAAATCGGCATTTTGAAGAAGAACGTATAAGCTTTTGTTGAGCCCAACGTTTTCACCGTAAATTATTTCAAATCCAAAGCGCTCTGAATAGGATTTGAGAATTTCACAGGTTCGGTCGCAAGAGCCGTCATCCCGTATAAGAACCTTGACCTCGTCAAAATTGTCAAGACGGGTAAAGCTGTCAAGCTGTTCTTGTATGTAGTGCTCGCCGTTGTATGTGGAAAGCAAAATTTGAAACCTTTTGACTTTATCCATCTTTTCTCCTACTTAAATTCAGCGCAGAACTTGGTCGAAAAATGTCTTTATCTCAATGTATTATAACACGTTGCGCGTGATTTGTCAATATAAATATATATTATATATTATAGCGCAAAAACGGTTTTGTTTTCATCTTGACGGATGACGTGTCTTTGTGGTAAAATAAGAAAAAACAAGGAGTATGCGATGAAGAATTATAAAGCGTATTGCACCGACCTTGACGGAACGCTTTTTGATAACGAAGGAAAGCTTTCGCAGGAAAACGAAACGGCGATAAAGGAGCTTGTTGAAAGGGGAATTCTTTTTGTTCCAACAACAGGAAGAACAATTTGTGAGCTACCCCCGTGTATTAAAAACAATGATTTAATGAGGTATATAATTTATTCAAACGGTGCGGGAGTAATAGACAGAGCTACGGGTTGGAAGAGCGAGGAGCTGATTGATGCGCAAACGGTAAAGGCGGTCATGGACATTCTTGCGGATTACGATGCCATACGCACAGTTCATAAGGACGGTGACTGCTTTGTAAACGGCGATGCGCTTGGCGCGCCGGAAAAATATCATATAACCGAGGCATATATCCGAGCTTTCAAGGACCTCGTATCCGTTGAGGATGACTTTATATCATTCGCAAGAGATCTTGGTAATGTTGAAATGATTTGCGTGTTTTTCGCTAAAAATGCAAACAAAGATGAATGTGTAGCCAGACTCAAAGAAATAAGAGGCATTGAGATGACGTCATCCGTTAGCGGAAACGTTGAAATAATCAGCGAAAAGGCAAATAAAGGAAGCGGTGTTCGCCGTTTCAGAGAGTATGTGGGAATTTCCCGGGATGATATTATCGGTGTTGGTGATCAAAAGAATGATATCGAGCTTCTCAAAGCTTCAGGGCTGGCGCTAGCCGTTGCAAATGCAAGTCCCGAATTAAAGGCGTTTGCAAAGGAAACAATATGCAAAAACACGGAGCATACGGTAAAGTATGTTTTAGATAAATTTTTCGCTTAATTTGACACGGTATCTATTAAAAGTCTAAAAATGCAAATAAACATTTGCAAAAAAGCAGAGCTGTTCGGCTCTGCTTTTTGCTTTTTCCACAAAAAACCCGAACAAGCGTTTCCGTTTGTTCGGGTGAGATGAAGGTTTAATATTTTTTGTAAAGAGGTCCGTAAGCCTGACAAGCTCTGTAATCCTGTCCCTCTTTGTCCATTCCGAATGCATTCCATGCCGCAGGTCTGAAAATATCGTCCTCGGGAACGTTATGCATACAAACGGGAATGCGGAGCATTGAGCAAAGAGTTATAAGGTCCGCGCCTATATGTCCGTAGCTTATCGCGCCGTGGTTTGCGCCCCAGTTGTTCATAACCTCGTAAGCTGTCTTGAAGGGGCTTCCTTCTTTGCCGTCACAGCGAGGAGCGAACCATGTGCAGGGCCAAGTGGGGTTGGTTCTTTCCATCAAAGCGTCGGAAACTTCATCCGGAAGCTTTACAGTCCAGCCCTCTGCGATTTGAAGCACAGGACCGAGATTCTTAACAAGATTAAGACGTATCATTGTTGCGGGCATTTCTGCTCTTGTGGTGTAGTGGCTGGAAAATCCGCCGCCGCGGAAATTGTCAAATCCCGCTTCGCACCAAACGGCAGCATCGGTCATCTTTTTGATATCTTCCGCGGTAACCTCCCACCATCTCTTCATAATGGCGTTGCCGTTTTCGTCGGTGCATTCGCCGCAAGCATCAAGACAAGCAGCTCCGGAGTTAAGCAAATGTATAATGCCCGAGCTTTCCTTTGCCTTGCCTTCAAGCTCATAACCGGTAACGCGCTTTGTTGCATCGGGCGACCAATAAGTACGTACGTCTGCAAAAATCTGCGCTCTGTGAGTGAGCAGCCGCATAAAGAGCATGCAAATTCCGTTAAGGACGTCGTTTTCCGTTGCAAGAGTGTACGGCTCGCGTGCGCCCTGGTAGTCAAAGGATGAGCTGAGAAGCGCTTCCGGGTAATCGCAGTTGGGCCAATGGTCTGTCCACTGACGCTGTCCCTGGAAACCGCCCGCTATCGCGTTGTGTCCGAGCATTTCCTCCTCAAATCCCTCCGGCAAATTCTTGTTGCCGGCCATAAGGTCTTTGATTATGCAGTACATTTTAACAGTAAATTCCCATTGCTTTTCTTTTTCCTCATCGGAGAATCTGACAAAATCGGGGTTGTCATCACGTCCCATTTTACAGTGTTCTTTTGTCCAAGCGAGAGCTTTTTCGTATTCTTCCTTATTGTAGATGCCCTCTTCCATTCGGCGGAGTATCTCAACCTCATCAACGGATTCAACTCTCATTCCGAGATATGCTTCCATGAAATCCTGGTCAATTATTGAGCCGGCAATACCCATACACTGTGAGCCGATTTGAAGATAAGATTTTCCGCGCATAGTAGCAACGGCTACTGCCGCACGGCCGAAGCGAAGGAGCTTTTCCTGAACGTCCTCGGGGATAGTTGAAACCATATCCCTATCCTGAACCTCGTGTCCGTAAATGCCAAAGGCGGGCAAGCCTTTTTGCGCGTGACCGGCAAGAACTGCGGCAAGATATACAGCGCCCGGTCTTTCCGTGCCGTTAAATCCCCAAACGCCCTTAATCGTGTCGGGGTCCATATCCATAGTTTCGGAGCCGTAGCACCAGCAAGGAGTAACGGAAAGGGTAATATCTACACCCTCTCTTTTGAACTGATCTCTGCAAGCCGCCGCTTCGGGAGCGCGCCCTATGCTGTGATCGGCAATAATTACCTTGACCGGATCGCCGTTTGAATAGAAAAGATTTTCTTCAAAAAGCTTTTTTGCGGCAAGCGCAAGGTCCATCGTCTGACCTTCAAGACTTTCTCGGAGTTTCATAGGTCCGCGTCTTGCGTCGATTATAGGACGGATGCCGATTACGGGGTATTTTCCGACGTATCTGTTTTCTGCCATTTTGTGTTCCTCCAAAAATAAAAAATCAAAGAGTATGCTTGATTTTATTATAAAATCGCGCTATAATAAAAGCAATAGGATAAACACACAAATTTCTTAACAAAATTTAGGTAGATATGAATAATATAATTTTTGGAAAACCTACGTATTCAGTTGCTTTTGCCGAGCGGCGCGAGGTAGGTGACGAGTGGAATTACGTAAAGTGGGATAAGAATCACCATCATATCGGTTATCACCGCCTTTATCTCTTAACAGACGGAGAAGCAGAGATACGTTTGTATGACAGAACGCTTAACCTCACACCGCAAAACGTTTATTTTATACCGGCATATTCGGTGAAGGAAAGTAGAATAGACGGGGTGATGAACAAATATTATATCCATTTTCAAAGTGAGTCGCCGTTTTTTTCGCTCTATCGCTATTTCTCGGAAAAATACACTTTGCCCGCAAGTAAGGAAAGTGAGTATCTTTTCAGGTGCGTTGTGGAAAATTACGCTACTCCGTCGGTGAGTGCCCACCTCAAAGTCAGAGGTGCTATGGATATGATACTTGCTGATTTTCTGGCAGATATTGACACGGAGCGTCCCGAACTTGCAAGATTTGAAGAAGTGCTCGTTTTTATTGAAAATAACTACAAAAAGAAAATAAAACTTGATGAGCTTGCTAAAATAATGAATATCAGCTCGATGTATTTTTCAAATTATTTCAAAAAGACCTTTCATATAAGTCCAAAGCAGTATGTGCTGAATAAACGCTTGGCGGAAAGCCAGCGCTTACTTCTTGAAAGCAGAATGTCAATTTCCGAAATTGCTTATGAGGTCGGATTTGAAAACGAAAATTATTTCTCGGAATTTTTCGCGCAAAAAACCGGTATTTCTGCCCTTAAATTTAGGAACAGGGAGCTGCCGACAAGCAGAAGCTCAATTTTATAATCTATTCGACCGTTATGGAACAAAATCTTTGTTTTATTACATAAATCCGCTATTTTTAAGAAAATAAACAATAAAACCGAAGCTTGAAACTTCGGTTTTATTATGTATTTTTCGGAATATAATGTTAAACCGCCACCGAATCCTCAAAAACGTAGATAAGGTCGTACGGTGTTGCGAGATTTTTTACAAGCTTATCAAAGAATCGCTCCGCTTTATCTCTATTTGCAAAGCAGTCACATAGCCGTAAATTGTCCTCTTTGCCGTCAAAAATCATCTTGACCTCTATTGAATAAAGAGGAAGACGAAAGCTGGCAACGTGTGTGGATTCGCTTTCTGTTAAGTAGTATTCGTAGACGGTATCTCCGTCTTTTATCAGCTCGTGCTTGATAAGTTCGTTTTTGTCTTTTGTTATTATCGCGTTATTCATACTGCGCCCCCTGTTTTTTGCTTTTACTTTATTGTATCACAAAACAGGAGTAAATGTTGTTAGTATACCTTGCACTGCGAATGTTAATTTTTCGCGCAAGAGAATTAAATTGCAAAAATTGACAAAAAATAGCAAATTCTGTATTTAACAAGAAAAATGACGTATATTATAACTTGAATATGTCATTTGTTTTGAATGCTTTAAAGCAGAATCTGCAATTATTTTTGCTAAATTTCTTCAAAAAAATTTGAATTCTGACAAAACGACAGTTATAAAGCAAGATTTGCAATCAAATAATGCTTGTCAGGTGAATTTCCGCCTCTGTATTTATCTTACCGTCAGAGCGGACTGTTCTGAAATAATAAACACCGCCAACACATGCAGAGTAAACTTGGAGGGTGTCGTTTGCGGGGGCTTCATTTATATAGCTTATTGTAATTGACTCAATCCTTTTGCCTTCAAGCGGAAGAAAATTAGAATAGAGATCGGGGTATCTCGTATTATTCATATGTCGGTTTTGGTCAACGTCGGTATAGCTTACAAAATAGCTTCCGCAAAGGGTTAATTCCTTTGGGATTACAGTTCTTGATAAGGGCATATCAAGTGGGGTATAAGTATTAAGGCCGAGTTCAAAATCGTTAACCTTAACCAAAGAATGATTTTCAGTGTTTACGAGCGCCCATGCAGAAACCGCGCGCCCTATCACTTCGCTCCCCTTTAACAGCCGATAGCAGCGCAAAAACGTGAAGCCGCGGCTTTCACAGGGAAAGGTTTCCGCAAGAAGCTCGTCGTCGCTTCGTACGGGCTTTGTAAATTCCAGCTTAATTCTTGAAAGAATAAAAGCTCTGTTTTTGGATTTAAGCTCGTCATATGACATACCGTTATCCGTCAGCTGTGATTGAGCGGAGGACTGTATATACCGCATAAGCATACTTGCTCTTGCAATTCCGTTAAAATCAACGTCGTGAACGTCCACAGTGAGTTTTTTGCCGTAATATTTCATTTGTGGCTCCTTTAACATTCTTTTTAATAATTTTACACGACTTTTTGAAAAAAGTAAAGCAAAATATGTAGACAAAGCTGAAAAAATATGTTACACTTTGATAAAAAGGAGGAATATTTATGCTAAAACTCACAGAATCTAATTTCAATTCGGAAATAGAAAATTCAAGCACACTTGTCGTAATAGATTTATATGCTGACTGGTGCGGTCCTTGTAAAATGTTAGCTCCTCATTTTTCCGCGCTTGAATCGGAACTGGCGGAAATCAAATTTTGCAAAATAAACGTAGATGAAGAACCAAAGCTCGCGGAGCTTTTTCACGTTAGCTCAATTCCAATGATAGCATACGTAAAAAACAACGTGTTTCTCGATTTCAGTGTCGGCTATATGGAAAAGGAAGAACTCAGAAAAAAGATATTGGAGATGAATTGCAGTGAAAATCAAGTATAATCCCGATAAGGAGATAGTAGAGGCGGTAAAAGAGGGGTTAAAAAAAACCGGTGGATACTGCCCTTGCCGCGTTGACAGAACAGAGGACAACAAATGTATGTGCCGAGAGTTCAGGGAACAGATAAAAGACCCCGAATTTGAGGGCTTTTGCCACTGCTATCTCTATTATAAAGAGCGATAAATTTTATAAAAACGGAATAAAAAAGGCGATGCGCTGTGCTATGTTATTTATGGCCCGAATCATGCATCGTCTTTTTTGCACCATAAGCGATTTCTCTAAAAATCCGTTATAAATTTTTGTCTATGACAAATAATAAAGAAAAACATGGAATTTCATAGGGGAAAATGAGAAAAACGAGGAAGAAGGACGGCGTTTTTTCAGCGGAATTGATAGATTTTGGCGTGCATATACCGCGAAATGAATATCATCTCGAGATTGATTTGAAAACAGCAGAAGATCTGATTAGCGATGCTATGGCAAAAACGCTCGTTTATAGGAGAAAATCCGTTAAAACCTGGGGCAAAAAAAGTGTAAGCGTTCAGCTTGATGTAATCGGCGCGCTCTTTGGTGACGGAGAGCGTATAGATATAAACGTTCTGAAAAATAAGGGCGTGATACCGAGCGATGCGTTGCGTGTGAAGCTTGTCGGGGCGGGGAAAATTAACAGGGCGTTTGCGGTTTATGCCAACCGCTTTACCCCCGGCGCGATAAAAATGATAGCGCTCGCAGGCGGTGCGGCAATAAAAGTCAGATCAATAAAAATACGAAGGCCGCATCCGTCGGATGAATAATTGAAAAAGAGTTGACAATAAAGGTGTTTCGTGCTATAATTGATAAAAAATTGGAGCTTAAATATTATGAACTACCCAGGAAATTCACGATTTGATTCCAGAAAAATGGTATATCTGGCAATGCTTACGGCGCTTGTCGTAGTGTTGCAGTCTGTTGTCGCCCCCCTCATCGGCGCAGCAACAGGTCTTTCTCCCGCGCTCGTTCTCGTTCCATTCGTTCTTGGAGCTGTCGTTTGCGGTCTTGGCGCAGGTGTTTGGCTTGGCGCTGTGTTTGGAATAATTGTTCTTTTGACCGACCCCACGTGCGCGCCGTTTTTCGGTCATAATCTCGTTATGACCATCGTTTTGGTGTTGGCAAAGGGTATTGGTGCAGGAGTCGCATCGGGGCTTGTATTCAAGCTTTTTTCCAAGAAAAACAAAATGCTCGCAGTAGTTCTTGCGGGTATAACAGCTCCAATCGTGAACACCGGTATTTTTGTTGTTGGATGTTGGCTTTTCTTCCTTGAAATAACCGGCTTTGAGATTTACGTTCTTTTTACTCAGGTTAATTTCTTCATTGAATTCGCAGTAAATCTCGTTTTGGTTCCGGCAATATACAAAATACTTCAAATATTAAAGGTAGCATAAGAAAATTGCCGCAGTTCCTTGTGACTGCGGCAATTTAAGTAAAGGTGAAAGAGTTGGAAATAGTATTTAAAAACAAAGAGTTTGTTGTAATAAATAAACCGCCGCTTGTCCCCTCACAGCCCGACCCATCGGGCGATGAGGACGCTATGACAAAGACCGCAGAGATGCTCAAAGAAATGGGTGAGAGGGATAAGCTATGGCTTGTTCACCGCCTTGACAGAGTGGTCGGCGGGCTTCTCGTGTTTGCAAGAAATCAAAAAGTCGCCGCAGAGCTTTCCGCGCTTGCGGCAAGCGGGGGAATTGAAAAACATTATCTTGCCGTTTGTCTTGGAGATGCTCCGGGCGGTGAGATGCGCGACTTTTTATATAAGGATTCTCTTACAAAAAAAGCATACGTTTGCCAAAGCGCGCGCAAGGGCGCAAAAGAAGCCGTTTTGGAATACCGCAAGCTTTCTTCCCAAAACGGTATGACGCTTGTTGAAATTGACCTTAAAACAGGGAGGTTTCATCAGATAAGGGCGCAGTTTTCATCAAGGAAGCTCCCACTTGCAGGCGATAAAAAATACGGTAGCCGTGACGGAAAATCAAAAGTGCCGGCGCTTTTTGCATTTAAGCTCGGATTTGAGCTTTTCGGTAAAAAATATAGCTTTTCAGCTATGCCCGACTGCAAAAAATATCCTTGGTCGCTTTTTGCCGAGGACGGATTGGAGAAACTGTTGTGACGGAAAAACTTTACTATCTTGATGCATATATAAAAGAATTTGAGGCGGACGTATTATCCGCTAGGGAAACCGAAGAGGGCATAATTGTTGTCCTCAATAAAACTGCCTTTTTCCCCGAGGAGGGAGGGCAGTATTCCGATAGAGGATTTATAGGTGATGCAAGAGTCGGGCACGTATACGAAGAAAACGGCACGGTATACCACGTTTGCGATAAAATGCCCGAAGGCACGCGTGTCTTTTGTAAAATTGACTTTGACGAGCGTTATGAGAAAATGCAGATACATACCGCCGAGCACATTATTTCCGGTGTTTTTCATAATTTTTTCGGATATGAGAATGTCGGATTTCACCTTGGTGCCGACGTTGTAACGATGGATATCAATGCCGTTCTTTCCGAAAAGGATATCGTTTTTGCGGAGGAAGAGGCGAATCGGATAGTGTATGAAAACGTCCCCGTTACCACCCTTTTTCCGGAACCCGATGAGCTTTCGCGCTTTGAATACCGCGCGAAGCTTGATTTAACGGAGAACGTGCGACTCGTGAAAATAGGAGAACACGACCTTTGCGCCTGCTGCGCGCCACACGTTAAATCCAGCGGCGAGGTCGGGCTTATAAGATTGCTTGATTTTATGAAGCACCGAGGCGGAACGAGAATAACGATTACTGCGGGAATACGCGCTATGCGGGATTCGCGTTACAGATATGAAACAGTAAGAGAAATATCGAATCTTCTCTCTGTTCCGAAAAGCGAGGTCGCTGACGGCGTAAGAAGGTTGCTTTCCGATTATGAGGAAATAAAGCTTCTGGCAAAAAAAGCAAAAGAGGATTATTATCTTTTGATTGCCAAAAACGTAGCTCCTACGGATAAAAATCTCGTGCTGTATTATCCAGGGGCTGACGCGGAGGACGTCAAAACAATAGCAAACGGGATAATTGACCGCATTGGCGGAATTCTTGTCATTCTCTTTGGCAAAGAAGGAGAATTAAAGTATCTTATGGTGTCAAAGAGCCATGACCTCAGGGCCATGGCAAAGGATATAAATTCCGCGCTGGGCGGTCGCGGAGGCGGTAAGCCCGAGGCAATACAGGGCACACTCGCTTCAACGCTTGAAGAGGTCAAAAAATATTTCGAATAAAAAGGGCGCAGGCAGCCGATTTGACTGTCTGCACCCATTTTAAAATGCTTATGAAAAATTATTTATCAACCTTGAAGTTGAGCACAATCTCCGTTTTCGTGGGTTTAAGCTGAGTGAGCTTAACACCTGCCGCTTCAAGCATTCTTCTTGACGCTCTTGTGCCGGGGGTATCGTGATATTTATCTGAAAGATAAACAACCTCGCTGACACCTGCCTGGATTATTGCCTTAGCGCATTCATTGCAGGGGAAAAGACCTACGTAAACCTTGGAATCCGCAAGTGATTTTCCGCGCGCGTTAAGAATTGCGTTAAGCTCTGCGTGAACAACGAACTGATATTTTGTTTCGCCCTTTGCTTCATCTCTGTTCCAGGGAAATTCATCGTCGGAGCATCCGTGTGGGAATCCGTTGTAGCCGGTAGACAGTATTCTGTTCTGTCCGTCAACGATGCAAGCGCCAACTTGGGTGCTGGGGTCCTTGGATCTTTCAGCGGCAAGAAGGGCAACGCCCATAAAATACTCGTCCCAGGATATGTAACCTTGTCTTTTGTCTGACATAACAATCTCCATTCTGCCGCATTTGCGGCAACAAAAATTAAAAATGAATTTTCGGTAATGCGTGGCATCGATTTGAAATAAGGGTCCAAATCGCGAAAATTAGGAGCGTGAACACTTAAAGTTCGGTTTAGATGTACGTTATTTCACGCTATTCTCCAAAATATTTTCTTTTTTTGAGTATAACATACAAAAATAAACTTGTCAACTGTGTAAAAGAGGCAATATGTATTTTAAAGAATATGAATGCTGCATGCTTTGTAACAGAAAATGCGGAGTCAACAGAATAAAAGGAGAACTCGGCTTTTGCTCGCTCGGCGATACCGTGAGAGTTGCAAGGGCAGAACTTCACTATTGGGAAGAACCGATAATTTCAGGCAAATCCGGCTCCGGCGCGATTTTCTTTTCGGGCTGCTCGCTTTCATGCGTGTTTTGCCAGAACAGCGAAATATCGAAAAAGCTTAATGGCATGGATATAACGGTAGAGCGCCTTTCCGAGATTATGATTGAGCTTCAAGAAAAGGGCGCGCACAATATAAATCTGGTTACGGCGACGCATTTTGCGCCAAGTGTAAGAGCCGCGATAGTCATCGCGAAAGAGCGCGGGCTTGAAATCCCGATAGTATATAATACCGGCACGTATGAAACAAAAGAAACGCTTTCAAAGCTTGAGGGGATTATTGATATTTATCTTCCGGATTATAAATTTTATAAATCAGAAAGCGCGGAAAAATATGCAAGCGCCCCGGATTATCCCGACAGGGCAGAGGAAGCGATTTGTGAGATGCTCCGCCAGGTAGGCGAGCCCGTTATTGAAAAGGGAATTATGCGCCGCGGCGTAATAATACGAATCCTTGAATTACCAATGCACGTAGCAGAGGCAAAGCTCTCATTAAAACGCTTATTCAATCGCTTTGGGAACAGAGTAATTTACAGTCTTATGAATCAGTATACACCAAGGGTGGATTTGCCGCCGCCATTAAACCGCAGGGTAACGGAGGAAGAATATTCTGAGCTTGTTGATTATGCCTTGCGACTGGGAATAGAAAACGCATTCATTCAGGAAAAGGGCGCGGCAAACGAAAGCTATATTCCGCCATTTGACAATACGGGAGTATGAAAAAGAAAACACGCGTAGCGTAATGTCCCTAACGGATAAGTGCGCTAAACGTGTTTTTATTTTAAATATTTTAGTTAAAACATTGGGTGCTCTGCCTGAATAACCGCATAAAGTGTTTCGCTTTTCTCGTGAATCTTTGCAGAAACGAGCGCCTCTGCATCTTCAAGCGAAATTCCCGAATCAAGGGGAACGACAAGGTCGAAAATAAGATTGGTTCTGTATTCGCCGCTGGTTATTCTGAAATCGTGGAAGCCGAGCTTTTCCGAAACCTCTGAAATGCAAGCAGCCGCAAGCGCTTTAAGCTCGTTTACCCTCTCGTCATCAACGAAAACGGGATCCAGATGGATTGTAACGATGCAGTTGAACGCAAGCAGCATATCGCGTTCCATCTGGTCTATAACCTCGTGCGCGTGGCATATATCGCAGTTTGCGGGGACTTCCGCATGAAATGACACTATTTTCCGACCCGGGCCGTAATCGTGGATTATAAGGTCGTGAATATCGATTATTTCGGGATATTTTTTGTAAAATTCGCCAAGCTCTTTAACGAAGCTTTCCTCGGGCGGCGAGCCGAGAAGCAAGCTTATTGTTTCCTTTGCGGCGCGGATGCCCGAATACGCAATAAATATCGCAACGAGAATACCTGCAATTCCGTCAAGAGGGACGTTTTTCAATATTCCGAAATAAGAAAAAACAGAAGTTAAGAGAACAATCGCCGTCGCAATACAGTCACAGAAGCTGTCAAGCGCAGATGCCTTGATGGCTTCACCTGAAATCTTGTTGCCGATTTTGCGGTAAAAAAGACCAAGCCAAAGCTTTATGAAGATAGCTATGCCGAGAAATATGAACGTGGACGGAAGAATTTGTGCTGTTTCGCGGCTAATTACCTTTTCGACCGAGCTTTTAAAAAGCTCAAAGCCCACAAGAATTATAATCATATTAACGATAAAGGCGCTGATGTATTCAAACCTGCCGTGTCCCAGAGGATGCTCCTTGTCAACGGGCTTCATGGCAAGTCGGAAGCCGATAATCGCGATAACCGATGAGCCGGCATCTGAAATATTGTTAAAGGCATCGGCAATTATCGCAACGGAAAAAGAGAGTATACCGACAGTCAGCTTAATACCGAAAAGGAGCACGTTGAGGATAATTCCAACGATTCCCGCAAGGGTGGCGTAAGCAGATCTGACAGTCGGATCATTTACGTCATTTCGGTTTTTGATAAAAAATTTGGTTAAAAGATTCGTCATTTCATCTCCAAATAGTATAATTAAGGGATTTAATCAAAACGAAAAAATCCCTTATCTTTTTATGCGGTTTTCTTTTTTTGCCTGTCACGCAGTCTGTAAGAGCGCGACCTTTTTTTCTTAATATATGTGGAATAGATGGCAAGAGTTAATACCGACGCAACTATAAGACCTGACACTACGTGTATCCACGGCTCGGTAGTGCTTGACTTTTTCAGAGTTTCCCAGAGGAAGTTAACGTTCTTTTGCGTGCTTTCCGAGAAGCTTCGGTAGCAAGCGGGGTCGATTTCATCGGGGAAAAGGGAATTATAGTAAGCGTTAACGTCATCCGGAGTTCTGTTGTAAAGCAGTTCGTATGCGTTTTCGCCGTTTTCGCCTTCATATGAATATTCGAGCATTGCCTCGATATATTCCTCGCTCTCAATTACAGCGGTGTTAGGTGAAGCATAGCCGATGAAAAGCGCGTTCGCAACGGCAGCTTCTTCGCTTATCATAAAGTTGATATATTCCTTTGCAAGATGCGGGTTTGAGGAGCAGGTAGGAATACACATAGCGTCAATAAAGTAATTAACGCCCTCTTTGGGGTAGTAGAACGCAAGATTTTCCTGATTGTCCGACATAGTGAGAAAGTCGCCAACGTAATAAGAAGCGATAAGTGCAGATTCATTCTCCATTTTATTGAAGATTTCATCGTTTACGTAGCCTTGCAGAATCGGCTTCTGCTTTTGGAGCTCTTCAAGCGCTTTGTTCCATACCTCAGGATCGTCGGAGTTAACGTTAAGCCCTTCTTTATACATAGCAGTAGCGAAAGCATCGCGCGGGTTGTTGAACTGAAGAATATTTCCGCTGTATTTTTCGTTCCACATAAGCGCCCAGCTTTGATCTTTAACGTCCTCGGGGTCAACCTTATCCTTGTTGTATATAATTCCCAGCATACCGTAGGTATAGGGAACGGAGAAGGAATCTGTGGGATCGTAATACGTGCCTCTGAAATCCTCGGGAATGTTACCGTAGTTCGAAAGAGAGGAGGTGTCAAATGAAAGGAGAAGTCTTTCATCCTTCATTTTCTGAATCATATAGTCGGAGGGGATAATAACGTCGTAGGAAACCGAGCCGTTTGTCAGCTTTGAATACATTTCCTCGTTGGTGGGATACATAGAGTATTCAACCTTGATTTTTATACCGCCGTATTTTTCGGAAAGGTGCTCGTTAAAATATTCCTCAAAGGCGCGGTTGACGTGAAGCGAGCCCTCAGAGCCGTCGGAAATATACTCACCCCAGTTATATACGTTAAGCGAAACCGTTTGTCCGCGTTTGTATTCGGGCATCGGAATTTCCTCGACTGATTCAACGTCACTCGGTGTTTCACCGCTGGGAACACAGGAAGATAAAGAAATGATAAAAGTCAAAAGAAGAAACAGGCAGGTGATTTTTTTAAGCATTTGTCTTACCCTCTTTTTTCTTTTTTTTCGCATTCGGATTCTTTTTTAAGCTCTTGATATTAGAAATCAAAAGAAGCGTGAATACCGATATTATTATAATCGTTGAGAGCGCGTACATATCCGGCTTGACCGTTTTCTTCGTCATAGAGTAGATAAGAAGCGGGAGCGTCTGGAAATTTGTAGGTCCAACGAAATAAGAAATAACGAAGTCGTCAAGGGAAAGGGTAAATGCCATAACCATACCGGATAAAACACCGGGCAGGATGTTGGGCAGCTTAACCTTAAAGAATGCTTGCATCGGGGTGCATCCGAGGTCAAGTGCCGCCTCGCTTAGCGTGTCGCCAAGCTCGTTTATTCTCGGGAGAACCGAGAGGATAACGTAGGGCAGGCAGAAGGTCGTATGCGCGATAAGCATAGCGGCAAAGCCGATATCGTTGTAGTTGGATATTTTGAATGTCGCCATAACCGCTGCGAAGAAAAGCATCATTGACATACCTGTAACTATATCCGGGTTCATCATAGGGATATTGGTAACGGAGGTAACGGTCGTTTTTAAAACCTTGCTTCTCATTCTGTATATTCCCTCCGCCGCGGCAGTGCCGATAACGGTTGAAATAAGCGCGGAAAGAACTGCGAGTATCAGCGTGTTTCTGAGAGCAATCCAAGCTTCCTCGGATCTGAAAAGTTCAGCGTACCAGTAAAAACTGAAGCCGGAAAACTGCGCTGTGCTGTCAGTCGCGTTAAATGAGAAAAGAATAACGGTAAGCAGGGGAATATAAAGTATTGCAAAAATAAGGGTGAGGTATATTCTTGATGCGTACTTTTTCATACTATTATACCTCCATCGTCGTCGTTGCCAAATTTATTCATAACGGTAAGAGATATAAGAATGAGTATCATCATTACAAGCGAGATAGCAGCACCGGTATTGAGTGCGCCCGTAACAAACTGCCTTTCAATAGTATCTCCTATAAGCTCGAAAGTTCCGCCGCCGAGCTTCTGGGAAATGTAGAAAGTGCTGATAGAGGGAACTAGCACCATTGTAACGCCGGAAACGATTCCTGAGCGCGAGAGGGGGAGAATAACCTTTACAAGCGTATTGAAGGTGTTGCATCCAAGGTCAGAAGCCGCTTCCCACATGTTTTTGTCAATCTTTGAAATGCAGGTGTAGATAGGGAGCACCATGTACGGAAGAAAGTCATATACCATGCCGAATATAACAGCACCCTTTGTTCCGACGATTTTCATGCTTGTGCCGAGAATAGTGTTAAGAATACCGCCGTTATCGAGGATTGCCATAAGCGAGTATGTTCTTATCAAAAGATTAGTCCACATAGGGAGCATAAGAAGCATTATGTAAATTTTCTGATGCTCGGGTTTTGCTTTTGATATGATGTAAGCAAGCGGATATCCGATAACAAGACATACAAAAGTGGCGATTATCGAAAGCTCAAGGGAAAGAGCAAAAATCGGTGCGTAGTCAGGCAAGGTCGCAATATTGGAAAACGAGAAATTGCCGTTTGCATCGATAAATGCGTAATATAAAACGATTATAAGAGGCAAAACGATAAAAAGAATCGCCCAGAATATATGTGGTGCGGCGGCTATTGACCGCATTAACGATTTTTTGTTCATTTCATACCCAAAAGAGCAAATGCTCTTATTACCTTTTTAGAATTGATTAAAATTCCTCTGCGGAATCCGCATCGGAGAGCTGGTCGAGCTCGTCCGAGAAGGATGAGTAATCTCCAAACATACCCGAATATTTGGATTTTTTCATAATGTGAATAGCGTCGGGCTCTATGAAAACGCCGATTTTTGAATCGGGAGCAACGTAATCCGTTGACTGTATCATCCATTTGAAATCGTTAATGTCAACGATTATCTCATAGTGAACACCCTTGAAGGTAATGCTCGTAACAGTTCCTGTAAGCATTCCTTTTTCAAGGGGAACAACATCTATATCCTCGGGTCTTATAACAACGTCAACAGGCTCGTTCTTTGAAAAACCGCCGTCAACGCATTCGAAAATATGAGATGCAATTTTAACACGTTTGTCCTCGAGCATAATGCCGTCAATAATATTACTTTCGCCGATAAAGTCTGCAACGAATGCGTTTTCGGGCTCGTTATATATATCGGTAGGAGAGCCTATCTGCTGTATTTCACCGTCAGCCATAACTACGACGGTGTCAGACATAGAGAGAGCCTCCTCCTGGTCGTGGGTAACGTAGATAAAAGTGATTCCAATAGCCTGCTGAATGGTTTTAAGCTCGTTCTGCATATCCTTGCGGAGCTTAAGGTCCAGCGCGCCCAGAGGCTCGTCCAGAAGAAGCACCTTGGGATGGTTTACAAGGGCGCGGGCTATGGCAACACGCTGCTGCTGGCCTCCGGAAAGACGGGTGAGGGATCGGTGCTCGAAGCCTGTGAGCATAACAAGGCGCAGCATCTCTGTTACCTTTTCCTCTATCTCATCCTTGGGCAGCTTACGTTCCCTGAGGGGGAAAGCCACGTTTTCAAAGACATTGAGATG
>JAZORS010000184.1:0-9918 GCA_045656725.1 Eubacteriales bacterium
CACAGAAGAAAGAAGGTTTGCATCTTCTGCCAGGATAAGGTTACCGAGATCGATTACAAGGATATCGCTAAGCTTAGAAAGTTCACCTCTGAGAGAGCAAAGATTCTCCCCAGACGTGTTAGCGGCAACTGCGCTCTCCACCAGAGACAGCTCACCGTAGCTATCAAGAGAGCTCGCCAGATGGCACTTCTTCCCTACATTTCTAACTAATATTTATCAAATGTTATAAGACAACCTCAATCTCTGCGAAAAAGACAAAAGTTTTTGACCTGATTATATTCTTATAACAGACAAAAGAAAATTAAAAAGCATTAAAGCACTCTGCCTAACAAGCAAAGTGCTATTTTCTTTTTCCTACGACCAATATATAGCATAACTCCCTTTTTCTTCTCCCTCTGTCTTTAAATATATAAACATTTAGTACTACAACAACGAAAGAATTTCTTTAAAATTAAAAGGAATGAGCCCAGTTCAATACCGAGCTCATTCGCAAACAATCTAACATTTAATTTTTGTCTAAATTTTGGGGTTCACATCAAAAACGTTCACTGCCTTTTCAAGTTGTTTAAAATGCTATACGATATTTCGGTTTGAGGCGTGGATTTTTTATTCCTGAGAGCGTTAAATATTAAGCAGTTGTATTTTCTTTTGTTCAAATTCCTCTTCGGTGATGACTCCTGCATCAAGAAGTTTTTTATATTCTAAAATAGCAGCCACGTTCTTTTGATTTGTTGAAGTATCACTGTTTGGTTCGACAAAGAATTTCATTTCGGATATAGCTTTTTTGCTGACGATTTTCTGGTTTTTAATATCCTTTATAACCGTGTTTGCTAAAAATTGCAAGGCGACGAACGCAAGTGTTTCTATTACCATAAAACATATGCAGAAGTCAGTGAGTTTAAATCCGAAATCCTCATTACCGTTTTTGAAAGAAACAAGCAAATATGATAATACCGGAAACAAAATAACCATGATTGAGCCCAAGCATGCGTAGGGATCGATTCCAAAAATTCCGCGCAAAACTTTTTTTCTTGAGTTTTTATCAAGTTTGTCTACATTGCCGGCTTTTGATAATTGTGATTCAAGCGCGGATTTCATTGATGCACTTTTCTTTTTGCTTACAATAACGGCCCAAGTTATCATTGCTATGCATATTACTAAAATCGCAACAAGGAAAATAAATACGGCCGTTAGCTCTTTTACAAGAAACTCAAGATAATCGCCTAAAGTCTCGCCTTCGAGAAGATCATCTTTACTCGTGTCGGTCTTGTGCGGTATATATATTCCGTCTTTAGAAATATGTATTTTACCGAGTTTCTCATCTAATTGCTCTTGTGATATTCCCAGAAGTTCCTTCAACTGACTGGCGTTTTTCAGTTGTATTTGCTTTTCGGATCCAACGCTCCACTCAAAAAGTGAGAACTGAACGTAATATTCCTCCGATATGCCAAACGATTCTTTTGTCCATTCGACTCTTAAACACGGTAGCCAATATATTAAAACAAATAGTAATGCCAGAATAGTGAGAATTACTTTATAAACCTGAATTTTTCCCCTGACAGTTAATTTCATAAAATTTACTCCAATCTATAAATTAAAATAAAAATATTCCAGTCCCAATCAGCGCACCGAAAAGCAGCGGCATGAGCGCTTATACCAATATTATACTGCATTTTGCAGTAAATGTCAATACTGCATTTTGCGGTTTGGTATAATTTTTTCATAGTCTACTTAAAATGGAGCTGTTATGATATACAAGAGGATAAGAGATTTACGTGAGGATAGGGATTTAACACAGCAGGAAATGGCAAAAACACTCAACTGCTCTCAGCAGGTGTACAGCAATTACGAGCTTGGGCAAAGAGACATACCGACCGACATTTTAATAAAGCTGTCGGCTTTTTACCGAGTTTCGGTGGATTATATTCTCGGCATCAGCAACAATCCTAAAATACAGAAATGAGAGACTTTGGTGGAAATCTCTCATTTTTTATTGTTTTATTTACTCTTGCCTAATCGAATTTCCAATCGTTTTGTTTGAAAAATTCATAATAGGTTCGGACCGATTTTAGCTTTGACCACTTTTTTGTATCGGGTAGCACAGCGTAAAGATCGTATATCGTTGCACGTTCTATTGAGAGCAAAAAGGGCGAATGTGTGGAGATGATGAATTGGCAGCCGTGGTTTCTTACAGAGTCCTCTATGAAGTATTTGAGTTGCAATTGATTCTCGGCAGAAAGGGGGATCGAGCAGATAGAGTGTATCTCCTGATTACATCAACGAAAAATGCGAGCCAGCTTTCTCCGTTTGAGCGCTCTTCGACGTTTCTGATGAGATTTTTTCTGACAAACCATGATTGTGATTTGTTTGGGTTGCGTATATCACTTGCTCTTTTTCATCTCTCAAAATTGTCAATTCCGCGCAAAAGGTTGGGTTCTTCCTTTGTCACTTCCTCTATATATTCCTGCACAATTTTCTCGCGTCTATCGTCGATACCGTCATTCAGTCTGCGAATATCAAGCACCCATTCAAAAACGACGTCGCTTGTAATTATTTCGCTGTGGTTCGGAATAGCGCGTTCAAGCGTATAATTGCTGAATTCAACGTAATCCCGCAAGAAATCCGTTTTGTTATACGGGGTATTTCTTTCTAACTTCAGCTTTTCAGGGATAACGTTAAGAACGGTACTTTTTCCGCTTCCGTTGCCGCAAAATATTGTAACGTCACCAGTGACTGCTTACTGTCGCTATTAAGAGAGCTCGCCAGATGGCACTTCTTCCCTACATTTCTAACTAAAACTTATCAATAACAGATAAAAAACATTAAAGCACTCTGCTAAATCAGCAAAGTGCTTTTTGTATTTTAAATATTTTTTTAAAAAAAAATTATATCAAGAAACTACAATAAGAAATAAAATAGCAATTTACAAAATGAAAAAAATATGTTATAATTACAGATGAAAGCTCATTTAATAACATACTGAGCTTAAATCAGCATAAAAGGAGATAATAAAAATGACCTGGTTTAACAAGCAAAGCCGACTCGTGCAGCTTCTTCTTCTCATCATCCCCGGTGTTAACTGGCTTACTGAGATTCTCGTAAGATGGAGCACGTTTGCTAAAAAGGGCGGTCTTCTCAGACTTATCATATGTATCCTCGTCACCATCCCCTCGGGTGTAGTTTTCGGATGGATAGACTTCGTATGGGTTCTTCTTTTCAAGAAGCTATTCCTTCAGTAATCTACATAATTACAAAATAGAAAAGACCGAGCAAATTGCTTGATTAAAAGCTTTTTGCTCGGTCTTTTTTATTCGCTTATCCCAAAATACACAAGTCAGATTTTGGTCGAGGGGATTTTGAGGGGAAAGTTTCGTTCTTCGCGTGCGTAGGCGTACTTCGTACGGTAGAGCGCGAAAACGGCAGTAGAATAAAAACTACAATAATTTCGAGGAAAACCGCAGGTTTTCAACCTTATTACAGTTAAACTTGTCGAAAGTATAAAAGGTGGCACAAAGTTAAACTGTACCACCTTATTTTTATTCGGTTATTCCAAAATACGGAAGTCAGGTTTGCAAGTCTTCAAAATATCCGTGATACCTAATCTTCAAGCTGCTTTTCGGAAACATATACTCAAACAGCTCAAGACAATAGCTATCCGTCATAGAAGCCATATAGTCAACCACTATCTGATCAGGATCCGTTTCAATATACGGAACGCTTGACGCGTAATGATTATTCGTTACGAAATCAACGTGATGCTTGTATACCGGTGACGAGCGCTTCCCTGCTTTCAAATCGTCGAGCAATTTCATATAAAGGTTCTGCATAATGGGTTTTACGGTTTCATCAAGAACTCGAACGACCTTTTCGGTTCTGTAAATATGCTCGTAATTTCTGCGCTTAACCTCGCGCATCGCCTTGTAATGCTCCTCATCGAGCATTATGTAATCCTTGCCGTAGCTGTTCTCTATAATATTAACAACAAGATTGTTTATTATTTCTGCGTTTATCGTACCGATTCCGTCGTCTACAAGAACGTCGTCAGAGGTGGAAAGTTTTGCTCTTTGCGCATCCTGACGGTCTTTTCCGAGATATGCTATAATATCGGAAACTCGAACAACACATCCTTCAAGAGTTGAAGGCACGATTTTTGTGACGTATCCGTCTTTCGTATAACAGTTGCTTACCATCTCGTCAAATGCTTTAAAATCCTTCATTTCCGAGGGCCTATATTCGTGCATTTCAAATTCGCCGTTATGCGAGATTATTCCGTCAAGAGTGTCAAGCGTTATATTGTGCGGAAAAATACCGTCAAGAACTCTTACGCTATGAACGTTATGATTGAAATATCTTCCCGTTCTTTCGTAATAAACTTTTCCGATATATCTTTCTCCTGCGTGACCGAATGGCGTATGTCCTATATCGTGGCCGAGAGAGATTGCCTCTATTAAGTCCAGATTCAAATTAAGAACGCTTCCTATTGAACGCGCAATTCTCGAAACGAGCTGAACGTGCAATGCCCTGCGCGTTATATCGTCATTTTTATAGAAAGAAAAAACCTGTGTTTTATCGGTATATCTGTTGTAATAGGGGCTATGCAGAATTTTATCAACGTCCCTGCCATATGCGGGCCGCCATATTGATTCAATATCACGGCTGTTGTCACGGCGAATGGCAAGCGAGCTTTTTGCCGCAAAACTTGGTCTTGTATTCTTTTCTATATCCGTCTTTATTCTTTCGCTGAGTTCATTTGACAGCTTTTCGTATTTTGGCATAGAAATCTCCGTTCTGCCGCCTTTTTGTGCGGATAGTGATTTGCGCTGTTTTTTACCTTATTATAACATCTGCTCCGCATTTAGTCAATAAAAAACAAAAGATCCGCCTCGGGTTAAAAGCGGATCTTTAATAATTTATGCCATTTTGTTGAATTTGATAGTAAATTCAGACTTCTTGTGAGCTGCATTGTTCTTGTGAAGAATGCCACGAGCAACTGCTTGGTCAACCTTCTTAACAGCAACTCTGTAAAGCTCGGAAGCTTTAACCTTATCACCGGACTCAACTGCAAGATTGAATTTCTTTATAGCAGTTTTGAGCTGGCTCTTAACCATCTGATTTCTGAGAGCTTTGGTCTGGTTAACAAGAATACGCTTTTTAGCGGACTTGATATTTGCCATTATTTTTCTCCTTTATAATTGACAACTCCTGCTTCCTTGAAAAACTGCGGCTGAGAGGGTCCGAATTTATCAATTTGCAAGCTAATTGTTGTTTTTCTTTAAGACACTGAAAGATTATAACATAAAAAAATTCAAAAATCAATAGGTTTACACAAAAAAACAAAAAGTTTTTTATAAAATATTACTTAATATGCTTGACAAGAGAATATTTGTGTGTTATACTTGTAAAGTAATTTGCTTTACACCACGGCGGAGGTTGTTTATATGTTTGAAAAAAATATGCGCCTTGCCTTTCTTCTTGATTTTTACTCGGAGCTTCTTGACGGGCATACGGGTAATATTATGAAAGCGTATTACCACGATGACCTCTCTCTTGCCGAAATTGCGGAGGACGAGGGCATCTCGCGACAAGGTGTTCGTCACGTTATCAAAAAAGGCGAGGAACAGCTTGAATTTTACGAATCCCGTCTTAAGCTCTCCGAAAAAGAGGGCGCAATTACCTCGGCGCTTAATTCCCTTGCCGAGATAAGCTGCCGCCTTGACGGCATAACATCACCCGAGCTTTCGGACATAAAGCTCTCACTCAAAAAAATTATTACTACACTAAACCTCAAGGAACTTTGATATGTTTGGTAATCTTACTGAAAAATTAGCAAACGCTTTCAAAAAGTTCAGAAATAAAGGTAAGCTGACGGAAAGCGACGTCAGAGAAGGTATGCGCGAGGTTAAGCTTGCGCTCCTTGAAGCCGACGTCAACTTTAAAGTCGTTAAAGAGTTCATAAAAGCAGTTACCGAAAGAGCTGTTGGCTCTCAGGTGCTTGAAAGTCTTTTGCCTGCACAGCAGATTATAAAGATAGTGAACGAAGAGCTTATCAAGCTTATGGGCACAGAAAGCGCAAAACTTAATATAAATCCCAAGCCCCCGACCGTTATAATGATGGTCGGATTGCAGGGCGCGGGTAAAACGACACATACCGGAAAAATTGCCGCTATGTATAAATCAAAGGGCAAAAATCCCCTACTCGTTGCCTGCGATGTATATAGACCTGCCGCAATAGACCAGCTGAAAATCGTTGGTGAGAGCATCGGTGTTCCTGTTTTCGCTCTCGGAAACAAGACCTCGCCTGTTGAGATTGCGAAGCGCGGTATTGAATATGCGAAGAAAAACGGCCACGATATGGTCTTTATCGATACGGCGGGACGCCTTCATATTGATGAAGAGCTTATGGGCGAGCTTGAAAAAATCAAGGGCGCAACAAATCCCTCCGAGATTCTTCTCGTTGTTGATGCGATGCTCGGTCAGGATGCGGTAAACGTTGCGAAATCCTTTAATGACCTTCTTGATATCAGCGGTGTCGTTCTTACTAAAATGGACGGCGACACCAGAGGCGGTGCGGCGCTTTCCGTAAGATATATAACCGGAAAACCCATTAAATTCGTCGGAACGGGCGAAAAAATGGACGCCATAGAGCTTTTCCACCCCGACAGAATTGCATCGAGAATTCTCGGAATGGGCGACGTTCTTTCCCTTATTGAAAAGGCAGAGGCGGCATATGACGAGAAAAACGCGAAAGAGCTTGAAAAAAAGTTCAGAGAACAAAGCTTTACTCTTGACGATTTTCTTATGCAAATGCGCCAGCTCAAAAAAATGGGCAATCTCAACCAGCTTTTAGGTATGCTCCCCGGTATGAACGCAGGAGCGCTTAAAAACGCAGAGGTGGACGAGGCACAAATGGCAAGAACCGAAGCAATGATACTTTCTATGACTCGCCAAGAACGCTTGCGCCCCGAAATTATCAACGGTTCAAGAAGAAAGCGTATAGCAAACGGCTCCGGAACATCGGTTGAGGACGTAAACAAGCTTCTGCGTCAATTCGATCAAATGAAAAAGATGATGAAACAATTTTCCGGAATGGGCAAAAGAAAATCCTTTGCCGGAATGAAGCTTCCCTTTTAAGTAATCAATAATAAAAAAATATAAAACTAACACATTTTGGAGGACAAAAAAATGGCAGTAAAAATCAGACTTAAAAGAATCGGTGCTAAAAAGACACCCTTCTACCGCGTTGTAGTTGCAGATGAAAGATCACCCCGTGACGGTAAGTTCATCGAGGAAATCGGTTACTATAACCCCCTCACCGATCCCGCTGACATCAAAATTAACGCAGAAAAGGCACAGAAGTGGCTCGCAAATGGCGCACAGCCCACTCAGACTGTTAGATCTCTTCTCGTTAAGAGCGAGATCATCAAGTAATTGATCGTAAAAATCGGAAGGTAGAACAGATGGATCTCAAAGAGATACTTACAAATATCGCACGCGCGATTGTCGACACTCCCGATGCTGTTACGGTTACCGAAACTGTTGACGGAGACGATGTTGAACTCGTGCTTTCCGTTGCTGAAGATGACATAGGAATGGTTATAGGCCGCCACGGCAAAATTGCCAAGGCAATAAGAAGACTTATGAAATCCGCGGCTAGCACTCAGGGCAAGCGTGTTACGGTTGAAATCAAATAAAATGGCTCTCCGGGTAAAATATGCCCGGAGACATTTTTTTATTAAAAACGCACAAAATATTGCCGCTTTTATGTGTAAAATAAACTGTTTTCAATGCTCTTTTAATAAGGAGATAAATATATGAAAAAATATATTATGGCTCTTGATCAAGGAACAACGAGCTCAAGATGTATTCTTTTTGAAAAAAACGGAAAAATCGCAAGCATGGTGCAACGCGAATTCCCACAAATTTTCCCAAAAGAGGGCTGGGTTGAGCACGATCCCATGACAATATGGTCCACCCAGATATCCGTTGCAACGGAAGCGGTCCTGAAAATAGGCGCGCACTGGGACGAAATATACGGAATTGGAATTACAAACCAAAGAGAAACAACAGTCGTATGGGACAGAAAAACGGGCACACCGATTTATAACGCTATAGTCTGGCAATGCCGAAGAACCTCGGATTATTGCAAGGAACTTTACAATTCAGGATATCAGAAGCTGATAAAAGAAAAGACCGGACTGATTCTTGACCCTTATTTTTCCGCTTCAAAGATAAAATGGATTCTGGATAACGTCGCAGGAGCACGGGAAAAGGCGGAAAACGGAGAGCTTTGCTTCGGAACCGTTGACTCATGGCTCGTTTGGAATTTAACAGGCGGCAAAAAGCACGTGACAGACCCATCAAACGCATCAAGAACAATGCTTTATAACATAAAAGAGGAAAAGTGGGACGACGAGCTCCTTTCTCTTTTCGGAATTCCAAAATCAATGCTCCCGGAAATAGTTCCCTCCTCCTCGCTTATCGGATACACGGAAAAGGAGTTGCTGGGTGCAGAAATCGCTATCGGCGCTATTCTCGGCGATCAGCAGGCGGCTCTTTTCGGACAGTGCTGCTTTCAGCGCGGCGATATGAAGAACACCTACGGCACGGGCGCGTTTCTTCTTATGAATACCGGCTCTACCCCTCATATAACAGACGACGGTCTTATCACCACTGTTGCCTGGAAAATCGGTGATAAAACCAGTTACGCGATAGAGGGCTCGGTTTTCTCCTGCGGCTCTGCGATTCAATGGCTGCGCGATGATCTTAAAATTATCGAATCGGCGCAGGATAGCGAATATTACGCAAGAAAAGTTAAGGATTCGGGCGGTGTTATGGTCGTTCCCGCTTTTCAGGGCCTCGGTGCTCCTTGGTGGGATCCGTATGCCAGAGGCACTATAATAGGTTTGAGCCGAGCTACAACGAAAAATCATATAATAAGAGCAACTATTGAATCTATGGCTTATCAAACCCACGACGTAATCAAGCTTATCACAAATTCAACCGGTATTATTCCGAAATCCTTAAAGGTTGACGGAGGCGCAAGCGCCAATAAGCTTTTGCTGGAATTTCAGGCGGATATCCTCGGCATAAACATAGAGCGCCCTATTTGCGTTGAAACAACGGCCCTCGGCGCGGCTTACATGTGCGGTCTTTCGCTTGGCGTATATTCTTCTCTTGAAGATATCAAAAAGAACGCGGAAATAGATATAACTTTATCGCCAAGCAAGGATGACGCATGGCGCGAAGAAAAAATTAAGCTTTGGAACAAAGCGGTCAAAAGAAGCTTATCTTGGATTTAACAAAAAGACGGTGCAGAATGCCCCTTCTTTTTGTTGAGTTTTTGACATTATTGGTGTTCGGATAGATAATCCGCGAGCTTGACGAAATCTTCCGTTGAGAGCCTTTCGCCTCTTACGGTTTCGGGATAACCAAGCGACAAAATGGCGGAATTTATAAGCTCCTTTGAAAAAGCTCCGAGCTTTGCCGATATTGCGTTTTGCAAGGTTTTTCTCCTCATTTCAAACGCGGCTTTTATAAGCGAACGGAAGAGCTTTTCGTTTTTAGGTGAAAATTTCGGCTCTTTATACAAGTCAAGCCGCACGACTGCGCTATCGACCTTAGGCATCGGAACGAATGAGCCGGCTGAAACCTTGAAAAGCCGCCTGACCTCGCCGTAATATCCGATAACCGCGGTAATTGCGCCGTAATCAGAGCTGCCCGGCTTTGCGGCAAGGCGGGCGGCAACCTCGTTTTGCACCATAACCGTTATTGTATTAAACGCAACGCCCGACTCCAAAAGGCGCATAAGTATGGGTGTTGTAATATAATACGGCAGGTTTGCGCAAACGGAAACCGGCATTCCGTCAGAATACTCACGGACAAGCTCCATAAGGTCAACCTTCATTACGTCCTCGTTAA
>JAZORS010000185.1:0-3136 GCA_045656725.1 Eubacteriales bacterium
TGTTTGGCGCCACGCTTATGGGCCTGCTTTTGCTTATATTCATGAATCTTCTCCTTATATATTCCTGCTATAAGAACATCTGCGAGGAGGGAGACGAGGACAACGCGGCAAAGCCGTCGAGAATACCGTTTATGAACAAGCTTTTCGAGGTCTCCGAGAAGAGACAGCAGGAAATATACGAAAAGACCAAGGCATACGCCGAGGAGCGGATAAAGCGGGACAACGAAAAGAAGCTTGAAAAGAGAAGGAAGAAAGGGAAGAAAAAATGAACGGACGCCTGAAAAAGAATCTGGGACTTTGGGCCTTGCCCTTGGCTTGCCTTTTTCTCTTTAATCCCGATATTGCCGTGGTGGACCTTCTGCCCGACGTTTTCGGCTATATAATCTTGTATTTCGCCCTTGAGCAGTATGCTGAGATAAGCACGAAAATTGCCGACGCCCGCGAGCTTTTCAAAAAGGCAATATACGTAAACGCAATAAAGCTTGTGACCGTTTTTATTATTTTCGGAATGGTCATTGACAGTGAAATGCCCGTAACTCTTCTGCTTTTTGCTTTCGTTATGGGAATTCTCGACCTTGTATTCATAATCCCCGGATACTTAAAGCTTTTTAACGGAATACTTTATACGGGCGAGCGAGTTGACGGCGAGTATATACTCGGAAGAAAGCTTAAAAAGATGATTCCTGTTCCCAACGGTGCAAGTGAAGCACGGGTGCGGATCATAAATTTCATCAATTCAAGACGCCAAAGAAAAAACAGGTATATACAGTCAAGAACCGAAAAGCTGAGGAGCTTCACGCTTGTTTTCCTGTTTGTTAAGGTGGCGTGTACCATTTTGCCCGAGGCTTCGTCGCTTCTCAACTACCGTGACTCCTCCGCGCACGTAAACTATTACGATTTCGTTTATCTTTTCAGAACGGTGGGAATAATTATCGTTTTGATAGTTGGCGGTATTTGGATGGTGAAGATGTTTGGATATATCCTCGGTCTCACCCGACACAGACCGACTATGGACAAGCTCGAAGGGCAGTACAGGGAAGAGATACTTCCCAATAAGGCTTACCATATGAAAAAGCGTGTTTTCCGTACGCTTCTCATAGTATCCGCATCGGTGATCTTCGCTCTCGATCTGTATTTTGATATGTATAACGTTACTCCCGACCTGATCGTTGGAATCATTATGATCGCAACGGCGCTTTACGCGAGAAAATACTTGAAGGAATGGAAGCTTCTGCTTGGATTTTCCGCTTTGCTGACCGCCGTTTCTGGATATGCGACGTATAAGCAGTTTTATTTCTTTGAAAATTTTAACGCGGAAAAAATATATCGCGATGCGGACGACTATAATGCTTTTATGGAAATGTTCAAGAGCAACATTCTTGAAGGTGTTGTTTTCGTTCTTTTCACCGCGGCGCTTATGTACGTCTTGCGTTGCGTGATTCTGAGGACCACCGGACTTACAAAGCCCGAAAGCTCTCAATACGAGCAAGAAATGTCAAGAGCAGTCCATTCCGAGCTTACAAGACGTCTTATATCACCCGTGATCTTTGCGGCGGTAAGCGCGGCCCTCAACGCTGCTCACATCTATTCGGTATCCCGTTCGTTGACTGAGCGCTTCGGTGCCGGCTGGCTGATAAATATCGGATTTTGCATAGCATATTCGGCATCGGTCATTTTCGCCGCCTTCGATATATATCACAATATGGATTTTTCCCGTTTGACAGAGGAATAAGAACGGATTTCGGGGACATACTATCTGTGCGGCACAGTCCGTAATTTACAAAGGAGATGTCTCGGAATGCAAAACAATAATTACAACAATCAAAATAGCCAGAATAGCCAAAATTGTAAGAATAAAAACGTTAAAAATCAGTCCTCAAACAAGGTAAAAAACGACTGCGGTAAGGGTGACGCTCACCCCGATTCCGATAAGCAGAACGATAAGTACCTCAAATAAAAATATTTTTGCAAAAAAGAGCCCCTCGGGGCTCTTTTTTGCTTGAAAAAATCGTCGGAATAGTGTATAATAAAATACAATGGATTTGTTGCCGAAAAAGGGCAGAAATGGAGAATTATTTTTAATGGATCAGGCTTTGAAGGAAAGATACATAAGGGCGAAGCGCGCTCTGTTTGATGCGGTGTATTCGTCTCTCAACGAAAAGCAAAGAGACGCGGTGTTCACCACCGAGGGACCTCTGCTCGTGCTTGCAGGTGCGGGAAGCGGAAAGACCACGGTGCTTGTAAAGAGAATCGCTTTTATAATAAAATACGGAAACGCATATTATAGCCAATTTGTGCCCGATTACGTCACCGAGGGACAGGTGAAGGGGCTTGAGGATGCGCTGGCGCTTCCTCCCGCGGAGATCGAGCAGCTCCTTCCCGTGTTTATATCCGACCCATGCCCACCGTGGAAGGTGCTCGCCATAACTTTTACAAACAAGGCGGCAAAGGAGATAAAGACCAGACTTGCATCTGCGTTTGAAAACGACGAAAACATTGCAAACGACATCTGGGCGGGTACGTTCCACTCGGTTTGCATGCGTATTCTTCGCACTCACGGTGATAAGATCGGCTATGAGCAGGGCTTTACCATATATGACACCGACGAGGCTAAGAAGCTCGTGGCATCATCTATGAAGAAGCTGAATATAGATGATAAAGCACTGCCCGTAAAATCGGTTATGAACGAGATCAGCCGCGCAAAGGATCAGCTTCTTACCCCTGAGCTTTTTAAAAATGAAGTTGGCGCAGATTTCAGACTTTCCAAGATCTCCGCTATCTATACCGAGTATCAGCGCCAGCTGAAAAGCTCGAACGCGCTTGATTTTGATGATATTATCGTTGAGACAGTCCGTCTGCTTCAGGGCTTTGAGGACGTCAGAAAATATTATCAAAGCAAGTTCAAGTACGTTTGCGTGGACGAGTATCAGGATACGAATAAGGCCCAGTTCGTGCTGACGTCGCTTCTGTCCGACGGATATAGAAACCTCATGGTAGTAGGTGACGACGACCAGAGTATCTATAAATTCCGCGGCGCGACCATTGAAAACATTCTTGATTTTGACCGCACCTACCGCGATGCCAAGGTCATTCGTTTGGAGCAGAACTACCGTTCCACTCAGAATATACTTGATGC
>JAZORS010000186.1:0-13519 GCA_045656725.1 Eubacteriales bacterium
GTTATCATATTCATAATATCGGACTGTACGGGAATTGAAAATGCAAAGATTATGAACGCCGCAAAAGTTCCGAGAAACGCGGGGTTTATAAATATCTTCTTTACGGTAATATATTTCGTATCATGCGTTATTATAGCCGCACCGATAGTCCAGCCAATCAGATTCATCGCCAAGGAGTAAATTGACGCGTAAGCCAGAAGCCCCTTTGAAATTTCAGGCAAGAGCGCCTCTATTATCGGAATACCGAAGAAGGTGCAGTTACTGAACGTCATAGCAATCGTGATAATTCTGTATACCGCCTTTTCGCTTTTCCGCCTCAGAATAAGGTAAGTTATGCCGAGTACCGCGCCGTGAAAGACGAGGGTGATGAGCATAAAAAGCCCCATATCAGCGAGTGTTTCCCACGAAAATTTGAGTCCCGCGAAGGTATATATGGCTATGGCGGGCTGTGAAATATAAACGAGAAGCTTTGAAACGAAGGGAATGACGCTCTCGTTTACAAGCTTGGTTTTTATAAAGAGATATCCCGGAACGGCGGCAAAAAGCAGCGCGCCGACCGCGGCAAGAGCAATTAAAAACGTTTCCATCAGAACCTCGGATAATAAATGCTGTTATAGGGTGTGTTTATAATATCTACGTTCTTGAAGAATCTGTCGCGAACCTTAACGTCAGCGGAAAATTCGTAAAGAAGATTGTTAAAGAGATAGCTTGAACCAATCTTATAAAAATCCTTGAAGAACACTTCAAGCCCCGTATCAAGATAAGCATCCGAAACGATTACGTCTCTGTAAACGAAGCAAATGCCAAAATCAGTCTTTACCTCAACGCACTCGCCGATGCCAATAGACAACGCGGTAGTGACTATTTCGGTAAATGCCTCGGATTCGTCGGCAAAAGCGGCGGTATATTCCGAATTTGGATGGAAATAATATCCGCTTTCAATCTTGCCGGCATCTCCGTCAGCCGCGTAATCCTTCAAATATTCCCCAAACATTGTGGAGTTTATTGCGCCATCCTCGCCGTTGTCATAAGCTTCGATAGCGGCGCGAATTTCTTCAATCGCCTGATTTCTCTCGGCTTTTTCTTCTTCCGTGAGGGGCACGGTTTCCGCGTTTCCGTCACTGCCTAATATTCTGTTGCCATTTTCGTCAAGCTTAAAGCGGTTCTCCGTTCTTATGAAAAGAAGCTTTGTGCGTGCATAGCTTATGAAAAACTCGTCGCAGCTCTTGGAGTCTCCAATAAGCTTTGAGCCATCGGTGCCGAAGATTGCTTCCTTTGCGGCTCCCGCCTTATAAAGAAGCTCTGCGGCGTCGTCAAAAATCGAGTAGGTGAATCCGAATCCTGCCGTTTTCTCATTGAAAACGTCAACGCTTCCCTCTGCCTGATAATCAAGAATTTCCTTCGCGGCAAGCTTAATATCACGTTTTTCAACGCCCGAAAGCTTGTCGTAATTATCAAAAAGAATACTCGCCACAAGTACCTGCTTGATATATTCTACCGTACTGTAAATGAGGAAATCTCCGTGAGTATTCTCATCGCTATACTTCGAATTCCAGAATTCCGGCGTATCCTCAACGCCCTCAACTCCGCTTTTCGAGAGCATCGACATATACTCGTATTTATAGTAGCTGACAAGGAAGCTGGCAAGCTCCTCGCTGATTATTTCCGAGGAATATTTAAACGCCGCGTTCGCATTTTTCGATATGGCAATAATTCCGAAAACCGCGCCGATTATCACGGCTATCGAAACAAAAACCGAAACGAAGCTTATAAGAAAAACGTTTCTTTTCGGATTTTGCGCCACAGCGAAATTCCTACTTTTCTTTACATTTTTATTTTTACTCATATTTTATCACTCCTATACCGACAAAGCCCGTTTTTTAACACGGATCTGCCGTATTTCTGTTTATAAGCTCAAAATAATCGCGCACGACCGAAATGGCAACGGAAAGAGGGTTATCCGTTCCGCGTAAACGGTATTGGAAATCGCCTCTTTTGCCCGTTCTGAATCCGAGCTGCCTGTATTTAACGAAAAGCTCTCCGAGAGCTTCAAGCTGCGGCTTTTCCGTTTCAAATACCAAAGCGCCGAGGTTTGCCGAAATTTTAGTTATATTGCACTTTGACGCGGTAACGCGCAAGCTTACTACGTCAATAAGGGTGAGAACGGATTTCGGCACGTCACCGAATCTGTCGATAAGCTCGTCAATAAGTTCGGTTTTGTCCGTGTCGGTTTCAATATGCGATATTTTCTTATACATATCAATTCTTTGAGCGGGGGAGCTTATATATCTTTCGGGGATATATGCGTTAAGCTTAATATCAATCAAAGTATCAACGGCGCTCGGCACTCCCTCGCCCTTCTTTTCAAGGATTGCCTCGTTAAGAAGTTTAATATAAAGGTCGTAGCCGACGCTCTCAATATAGCCGTGCTGCTCTCTGCCGAGAAGATTTCCCGCGCCCCGTATTTCAAGGTCACGCAGGGCAACCTTAAAGCCCGCGCCGAACTGCGCGAAATCCCTTATTGCTTTAAGGCGTTTTGTCGCAATCTCGGAAAGCGCCTTTCCCATACGGTAGGTGAAATAAGCGTATGCCTGGCGCGAGCTTCTTCCAACACGCCCTCTTATCTGGTGAAGCTGGGCAAGCCCCATGCTATCCGCGTTTTCTATTATAAGGGTGTTTGCATTCGGCAAATCAACACCCGTTTCAATGATGCTCGTGCATACGATAATATCAATTTCGCCGCCAACGAGCAGCTGCCAGATATCTTCAAGCTCACTCTTTTCCATCTGCCCGTGAGCGCAGGTTACTCTTGCAAAAGGAAACGCCTTTTGTATCCTGTCCGCAACGAACATAATATCTGAAATCTTGTTGTAAAGATAAAGCACCTGACCGCCTCGCGCAAGCTCGCGCCGCACTGCCTCGGATATAACCGCCTCGTCGTATTCGAGAACGTAGGTTTCGGGCGGCATTCTGTCCCCCGGAGCTTCGTCAAGCACCGACATATCGCTGATTCCGTTCATCGCCATATTAAGGGTTCGCGGAATAGGCGTTGCGCTCAGAGAAAGCACGTCAACGTTGCCTGCCATTTCTTTGAGCTTTTCCTTTTGCGCGACACCGAAGCGTTGCTCCTCGTCTATAATAAGAAGCCCAAGGTCATGGAATTCGAGCTTTTTCGAAAGGAGCTTGTGCGTTCCTATAAGAATATCAACGCCGCCTCTTTTGACCTTTTTGAGTATCTCCGACTCCTCTTTCGGCGTGCGGAAGCGTGAAATCATTTCAATATTGACGGGATAATTCCTCATTCTCGCCGTGGCAGTTGTGAAGTGCTGCATAGCGAGTATCGTAGTGGGAACAAGTATTGCTACCTGTTTTCCGCCAAGTATAGCCTTGAAAGCGGCACGCAGGGCAACCTCGGTTTTTCCGAAGCCAACGTCACCGCAAAGAAGCCTGTTCATAGGCACAGGGCTCATCATATCCCTTTTTATCTCGTCTATTGCGATAAGCTGGGAATCGGTTTCCTCATACTCAAAGCTAGCCGCAAATTCGTCCTCCGCCTCGGAATCGGGAGGAAATGCAAAGCCCGGCTGTCTTTGCCGTTTTGCGTACAGCTGAATCAGCTTTTCCGCTATATCGTCTGCGGCTTTTTTCGCCTTTGCTTTAACACGACCCCAGTCGCCTCCCATTTTTGAGAGCTTAACCTTGCCGTCAGAATCGCGCTCGCCTATATACTTACCAACGTAGTCAAGTCGGTCGCAGGGAACGAAAAGCTTATCCGTTCCGGCATAGCGTATAGTTATATAATCTCTCGCGGCTCCGTCAACCTTTACGGTGTTCATTCCCTCGAAAATTCCGATTCCGTAGTTGGCGTGAACGACGTAATCTCCGACCGCGAGGTCGTTATAGCTCATAATCCTTTCGGTTGCGCCGCCGACCTTGCGAAGAATTCTCTGCCTGCGCCTGTTTTTCATTATGGCGCGCCCCTCGTCCTCCGCCATTGAAAGCACGGCAACCTTCGGCACTATAAGCTCGTAGCCTACGACCGAGCCAACGTCAATGAGCACCGCGGGCGCGGGCGCTTCCTCCAAGCGGAAATTCGGGCTGTCGTAAATCGGCGTTGCCGAAATGCCAAGGTCCGTAAGGGTTTCAAGAAGCGAAAGAGCTCCTTGCTTGTTCGGACAGAAAATGACAGTTTTGTAAAGTAATTTTATATAGCTGCGCAAGTCCTCGGCAAGCATTGAAATATTGCCGCCGTAGGATACGGTTTTTCTCGTTCTGAAACCGAAAAGTCCGCCAAGAGATGAAAAGCCCTTGCCGCCCGAAAAGGAATTTATATGAATACTCGGTGCGCTTTCCAAAAATTTCAAAAATCTATCATACGTGGATATATAATCCGCGCGGCTTTCATTTACAAGGCCGCCCCCGACAAGAGCCGCCTTTTCGGAGAGAATCGCATCAAGCTTTGCCTTATGCTCCTCGCGCACCTCGTTAGTGCCGAGAACGAAGATGACAGAGCTGTCCTCAATATACGAAAAGAGGTCACAAGGCTCCTCATAAATTATACTGATATATTTATCTCTGAATTCAAGCGGCAAGCCGGATGTGATTGCCGTTTTTTCATAGCTTAATTTTGACACGGTCTCGGGGTTGTCTGCCTTTTTAATCAGTCCGTCAACCGTTTTTTCTATTCTTTTCCTTGCATCCGGGCCGAGAATTACCTCGGACGCCGGTATTATATTCAGCTCAGGGCACATCTCCCCGGAGCGCTGTGTTATGGAGTCGAAAAAGACCATACGGTCAATCTCGTCACCGAAAAATTCTATTCTGATTGGATTCTCGTTAGGGTTGGGCCAAAGGTCGACAATTCCGCCGCGGTGCGAAAACTGTCCCGCCCCGTCAACTGTCTCAACGGGGAGAAATCCAAGCGAAACAAGACGCTCTGTTAAGTCCGCGATAGAAACCGTGTCACCTACTTTAAGCTTTAAAGAAAGCTCGGAAAGGCGCGCCTTCGGTATTGTTTTCAAGGATGCCGCCGACAAGGTCGAAACTATTACCGCCGCCTCGCCGTGCACTAATGCAGAAAGCACTAAAAGCCTCTCGCGTTCAAGACCGCGGGAAGCTGAAAAGTTATGGTAAACGAAATCTCTCGATTTGTATTCAAGAACATCAAGCCCTGCGGCAGATAATGCGGACGCCGTTTTTTCACGTTCCTCGGCAGAGGCGGTGAGAATAAGCACCGTTTTTCCTGCCGCCCTTGCTTCGCTGACCGCCTCCGCAAGATAAGAAGCGCTTGCGCCGCCCGAAAGTCCGCTTAAAAAAATCGGTTTGGGAGCACAGCTTTTTATCTGTTCGCGGAGCGCGTCAACGGATGCTCCGAATTCACTGTCGAGACGAATAAGACTCGTTAATCTCGTCATCTTATTTCCTTTATTTAGAGAATTTGCACATTGCTTCCTCGATATTGCCGCCGAGCATCAGCTCAACAGACTCCGAAATGGCGGGAAGCAGCTCCGAAATGCGCCCTATATCCCCGTCGGGCATCTTGCCGAGCACCCAGGATACAAGGTCGTATTCGGGCGTTGGCTTGCGCCCAACACCTATTTTAATTCGCGGGAATTCTTCCGAGCCAAGACAGGCAATAATGTTTTTAAGGCCGTTATGCCCGCCCGACGAGCCCTTGCGCCGAATACGCATAACACCGGCGTCAAAGCTTATCTCGTCGTGAAGAACTATAACGTTTTCGGGGGGAATTTTATAAAAATTCGCCGCCTCCGCGATTGCCGTGCCCGATAAATTCATATAGGTCTGGGGCTTCATAAGAAGAACTCTTTTGCCCCCGATATTTGCTTCTCCGGTGAGCGCGTGAAACTTTGCCCGGTCAATTTTCAGGGAATACTTTTTCGCAATATAATCTATCGCGATAAAGCCCGCGTTATGCCTGGTTTTCTCATATTCCGAGCCGAAATTTCCGAGCCCTGCGACAATGTGGCTTATCTTTTGCCCCGACTCACCGCTTTTTTCTATTTTCTTAAATAAATCGAAAATCGAATTCATTATTCCTGTTTATTCCTTATCGCCTTTTACGAGAATAAGCTCTTTTGCATAGGGAAGCGCCTCTATTGCCTCGCAAAGCGTGTGCCATTCTGCGAGCTTATGGTGGCGTCTTGCGTAATAAATATTGATAAGCACCTCGTAATTCATGCTGACCGTTCTCATCTGATTAAAGGACGAGGGCAGAAGCTGAATCATATTGTGCCAACACGACTTTTCCTTCGTTTCGTTAAATTTAACACGCTCCCCCTCTAAATATGCAATAAGACCGTCGAGAACGGCAAGCGCATCGTCTGACAGGCGGTCGCACGAAAAGTCCTCGCGCGAGAATTCCTTTGCCTGTATCTTGTGCATCGTCGAGGTGGAATTAGCAACCGTTCCGACCTTGTAGGTGTCAAATTCCTTCCACCAATAAAGCGGTGCGGTTATGTCCATGCTGACTATTATCTGGCGCAAAAATTTTCTGTGATCGCTTCCCGCCACAGCAAGCTTCGAGGCAAGAGCTAAATCGTTCTCACCAAGCACGAATTCTCCCTTTTCATTATAATAGCTGTCCATTCTCGCCCAGCTATTCATAGGATTGCGCGCGCCCCTTATGGCGTTCTCCATATTAACAACGCTGACTCTTTCAACCTTTAACATAAGCTTCTCTCTTTCAGACATACTTTTACTTATATATTTTAACACAATATACTGCACTTGTCAATGAAAAACACAAAAGAAGCTGCTGTCGCATTTGGCGCAACCGAATAAAAAACGAGAGGTCTGTGTTTTTTGTACAGACCTCTCCCGTTTTATTTAGATACACTATACTCATCGTCATTGATAAATAGTCTTGCGCCGTCGCGCCACTCTATTTTGACATCTTCTCCCCACTCACCCGTGTAAAGAATTTCGGGATATCCGGTGAAAGAAAATACGAAGGCATCAAATCCTTTATTTTCGTATAATTCTACTCTTGTAGACCCACCGGCAGCGCCCTCGCTCCTTTCTACGAGTTCCACGTAGTATTTATTATCGGGTGATTCATACCGTCCAATTACCTTGTTGTCCCCCGCAGCCCACGAAAGCATCGGCCTTAAAATTACTATAAGCGCCACAAGAAGAACAAGGGGAACACTTGCAATTAAAGATATTCTGAAAGCAAACTTTAAACCAAGCGTCTTTGAAAGATATAGCGACAAAACAAAATTCAGAAAGACAAGTGCCGCAGTTGCCGCTGAATGGCTTTTGATTATAAAAAATATCAAATTTAAAATTGCCGAAAGCGGAAGCAAGGACCACAAAATACGCTCTGCCCGACGGAGCGCATCGAGTTTTTCAGAGAAAAACACCAAAACACATGGAATTAAACTCAGAAATAAAACTATTGCCGAGGATGCTACGTATCCGAAAAGCTCAAAACGCAGCTTTGCTACCCTTGCTATAATTTCACATAAAGGTGAAAATAAATTTATCGCTATCAGTATATATGAAAATATTGATAATAATTTTCTCATACTTTTCCCCAATTTAATTGTCCTTCCCTGATTCGTCTTTTTTATTTAATCCCTCAATCTTACTCACGATAATGCCGGTGCAAATAATTATTGCCACAATAGGACCGCTGATATAAATATAGTTTAAAATGAGCGAAATAATTTCCGCTGCTAAAGGGTCTCGGATTGTTGTTATTGAAGTTAAAACTTTAATAGTTATCATTAACATTGCGCCTATTATAAGAGCTGCAAAACAGTAGTTTTTGATTTTTGGTTTCACAAGTCTTCCTCCTCGTTTACAATTTTATTTAGAAGCTCGATATACTCCTTAAAGGATTTTTTTCCGAATGGGGTAAGAGATATTTCCGTATGTGTTTTTTTGAGTACGATGCTTTTTTTTACAGTAACGTAGCCCCATTCTTCAAGCTTTGAAATTTGAACGCTTATATTTCCGTCGCTGGCACTCGTTATAGCTTTAAGCTCATTAAAGCTTTTTGCGCCCGTTATAAGCGCGCTGATAATCATCAAACGCAGCTTTGTTTGAAACGCTTCAGGAATATTAGTTAACTCCATTATTTATCACCTTTCGGTTGCTAATGTAATAAATTCCTATAACTATATAAACGATGTAGATTAGAATTTTCACTTCACTGATAGAATTAAGCATATCACCGTATATGGCAATACGGTTTTCTTCAAGCGCACTTTGTAAATATTCCGTTTTTATATCAACGCAAAATATAATTGGAATAAGTGTAACGAGCCAAACGGAAGCAACTTTCATAATAGTGTTTTTTAGCGAAATTCCTGTAAACAAAACCATTATAAGCACAAGAGCAATACCGATTATTTCCCAAATTATTAGCGCCGCGAGATAAACCCTCGGAATAATCAACTCATAGGAATACAATATTTCAAAAACATTCACAACGAGTGTGCTAACACTTCCAAAAAGAAACCAAACACAGCCCCAAGCATCGTAAAGATGAAAATTATATACTGTGCCGTTCCTTTTAAGCTTTGCACGTTCCGTCAAAAAGTAGCAAAACTGAAAAATGAAGATACCAATGGCAAGAATATTCACTATGGCAGTTTCACTGTTTTTCAAATTGAATACATTTGTTATAATCTTTGCCGCAATCGGAGTTATTCCAAAGATAAGAAACTGCGGTGAAAGATAATCAAAATCGTTTTTTGAAGCTTCAATAGTTTGTTGAATTTCACCGGCTGCGCTTTTTGCGCTTTTTTTAGTATAAAATTTCCCCAAAAATGCTTTAAGCGTTTTCTTCATTACTAAAAAATTCTCCCTTCACCTTGAAAAATATTGCGGCAGCAAGGTACAACACTGTAACTATTATAGTTAAAATCGTCATCTGTCTGATTACGAATTCTGCGTGGTAAACAAAAGAGTTCACTTTAAAAGATAAGCCAAAGCTTAATCTGAGAATCATATATACGGATGATATTATAGGTGATGCAATACCAACCGCAGTTAAAATTTTGTTCTTAACGAGTATCCCCGTTATAAGTATTGCGGCAAGCAAAAAGCTGAGCGACAAAATTGACATAAATACATCGTAGTACACAACAACTTTGCTTGAAGCTAAGATAAAACGGCTTGCATTGACTAGCGGAGGCAAAAATAGAGCGTATCCCCAAAGAGAATATAATTGCACCGTGTAATCACCTTGAGTTTTTTTAATCAACCTGCTTTTCTTAATATAAAATATCAAAAGAATTAATGTAAAAACCGGGAATCCCAATCTTATAAAAGTTTCAACATCATCGTTTTCTCTATAAGAATAAGATTGTCTGAGAATTAAAGCATTAAAAAGCAACGACACAAAAGCAAAGCTTATTAAATGCATAAAAAGATGATTGAGATTATATTTGCTTTTATTTATGGTTGTTTTTATTAAATCGAGATTTTCTTTTGCTCCGCCACTTTTGAAATCCGTATTGATTTCTGCGCTTCTGTTTGTTTTTTCGTTCATGCTTAACTCCTTTCCAAATGAGGAATTTATTTCCCCTTTCACTTTATATTATAAAGTACTTTATCGAAAATGTCAACAAACCTATTTAATGTTTACACTTTGTTCAAAAACGAAGAAAATCGCAGATTTTCAACCTTAATATAATTAAGTTCACATAAAGTATAAAGAGTGGCACTGTGTTAAACAATACCACTCTGTTTTTCATTCGGTTATGCCCAAATTTTGAAGCCCGATCCGGCAAAGAAATTTTGAGGAGAAATTTTCGCTCTCGCCCCAAAGCTGTATACCATACAGCGAGAGGAAGAGAACGGAAATAGAATAAAAAATTATAATCGATTGGAGAAAAACAGAGTTTTTCAACCTTAATATAATCAAACACGCACTGATAAAATCAAGGGGCGCTATCTTTTAAAAAATAGCACCCCCAATTTTTTATTCGATTCTACCAAAATTTCAAAGCCGAATCAAAGAATAAAATATACAATAAGCAATACCACGCCTATGGCGAGCGAAATTCCGCCGACTATCAGGAAATGCGGCAGCCATTTTCTGCCCTTCATATCCTTCATTTGCTTGTATTCGTAAAAGTTATCGTAGCTTTTCGGCTGCTGGCGTGTAAAAATATTGTGCAAGCCAAAATTTGAAAACGCATAGCCGATGCCGTCATATCCGCCAAGATATGAAATATACGAAAGCCCCGCAATGCCGGCAAAAATAACACCGGGAACGGTAAACGCATTACAGATTGCCTCTATAATTTCCTTAGCACTCGTTTCCGCAAAAGGCGCTTCGACAATAATCATAGCAACGAAGGCGATAAGCCAGAATATCACAGCTTTAATATAGCTTATTCTTTTTTTAATTTTTTCCTGCTCGTCCATCTCGCTTACTCCGCAAGAATTTTCTGATAATTATCAAATTCAGCGTTGTTGCAATATACGAAATGTCCGGGAGAAACCTCGCGGAGCGAGGGCTTGTCGACCGTATAGTCGTGCTCTACAAGCGCATTGTAAACGATACGCTTTCTTTCCTTTTCGTAAATCGGGTCAGGAAGCGGAATAGCCGAGAGAAGCGACTTGGTGTAAGGATGCAAGGGGTGAGCGAAAAGCTCATCCGAGTTTGCAAGCTCAACCATTTTACCGAAATACATAACGCCTATTCTGTCAGAGAAGTATTTAACTACCGAAAGGTCGTGCGCTATAAAGAGAATGGTAAGGCCGAATTTCTCACGAAGCTCGTTAAGAAGGTTAATAACCTGCGCCTGAATTGAAACGTCAAGCGCGGAAACGGGCTCGTCAGCTATAATAAGCTCGGGGTTCATTATAATGGAACGCGCAATACCGATACGCTGACGCTGACCGCCGGAGAACTCGTGCGGATAACGGGAAGCGTGCTCTTTTACAAGGCCGACGAGCTCAAGCATCTCATAAACCTTTTTGTCTATGACCTCTTTATCTCGCTCACCCTGAATGATAAGTCCCTCGGCAATAATCTCTCTTACCGTCATACGGGGGTCAAGAGAAGCGATGGGGTCCTGGAATATCATCTGAATCTGCGTTACGAGCTTGGTGTTTTTCGCCTTGCGAATCTCGGAATTGTATTCCTTTTTCAAAGCCGTCTTTTCTTCGCCGTCAGGCATAGCTTCAAGCTTCGGAAGATACTCTGCCTTGAGCTTTTCAACAAGTCCCTCTGAATATTCCTTATCGCAGTTTACGGCGTCTTTTTTCGCCTTTGCGATTTCCGCCTTATTTTCCGACACGATAGCATCAAGCTCGGCTTTGAGCTGTGCCTTTTTCTCCGCGTCGGTTTCTGCCTTTATCTTGGGATTGTATTCTTTTCTTGCCGCCGCTATCTTATCCTTGTAGGAACGGATACCCGCGCAAATTCTGACACCCTTAAAGTAAACGTCGCCGCCCGTGATATCGTAAAGCTTAATTATGGAACGGCCCGTGGTGGTTTTTCCGCAACCGGATTCTCCAACAAGACCGAAAACCTCACCTTTTTTAATATCAAAGGATACGTCGTCAACGGCTTTAAGCTCACCGGCGCCCATCTTGAAATACTGGCAGAGGTGTTCAACCTTTAATAAAGCTTCTTGATTATTATTCATCAGCTGAATTCCTCCTTGATTTCATTCTTGCGATACGGTCGCTGATAATTTTGGGCATTTCAACCTTGGGCGCATCGGGATGCAAGAGCCAGGTTGCCGCCTTATGAGTTTCTGAAACCTCGAACATGGGGGGCTGCATCTCAAAATCAATTTTAAGAGCATACTTGTTACGTGCCGCAAAAGCATCTCCCTTAGGCGGGAATATCATATTGGGCGGCGTTCCGGGAATAGCATCAAGCTTCTCGTTGGTGTCGAGGTCGGGCATCGAAGAAAGAAGCGCCCAGGTGTAAGGATGGCGGGGATCGTAGAATATCTCCTCCGCAGTACCGGACTCAACTATCTTACCTGCGTACATAACCGCAATTCTGTCTGCCATGTTAGCAACGACGCCAAGGTCGTGCGTAATGAAGATAACGGAAAGATTTCTTTCGCGTTTAAGATTGTTGATAAGTTCAAGAATCTGGGACTGAATGGTAACGTCAAGCGCCGTTGTCGGCTCGTCACAGATAAGGATATCCGGGTCTGCCGCAAGAGCGATAGCGATAACTATTCTCTGGCGCATACCGCCCGAGAACTCAAACGGATACTGATTGTATCTTATGCGCGCATCGGGAATACCAACCTCGTCCATAAGTTTAAGAGCGCGGGTTTTCGCCATTTCTCTTGTTACCTTATGAACGACACCGGAAGCCGCCGCCTTCAAGTAATCTATAACGGCAACTGCATCCTTGCCGAAATCGCGATTTTCGAGGACTGCCTTGTCCTCATACTTGGACTCGTAATGCTCTACAAGACGGTCAATCTGTCTTACAATGTTTTCTCTGGTCTTTTCAAGGTCGGTAATAGACGCGGGAACGGGAGTGAAGTCCGGATCCTTGCCCTTTGCAACTATCTTATCGTACTTCGCCTGCTCGCGGGCAAAGCGCTTTTCTTCCTTAACGTTCTTAATCTGTCCGTGGAAATATTTATCGATCTCGCTTTTAAGTCCCGAACGGAAGGTGTATGCCAAGCTATCCTTGACAAGCTCAAGGCGGTCAATGGCTTCTTCAACCTCTTTTGAAAGCAGCTTCTGCGTTTCGTAGCATTCCTTCTTATCAAGAATTTCCTTGGTGTATACCTCGCGGTGCTTTTTAAGAATCTCAATAGCTTCAAGATTCTCCTTGTAGGAAACCTCTGCGGAATATTTAAGAGCTCTTTCCGTATCCTTGATAAAGTCAAGCATAAAGTTGTTATCAAGGTATTCGCGAAGGAACGCGTTAAGCTCGGGAACAGGAAGCTCGGGAAGATTTTCCTCGCCCGAGAAGGTGAGGTAATAACCCATAGAGAAGAAATTGGGCTCGGGAAGCGCAACTGCTCTTTCAAGAATTCCCTTTATTTCTTCAAGCTTTGCCACGAGAGAATCGGCAGCCGCACCGCTTTTTACCGCCTTAGCGTCCTGAATAATCTCGTCCGCAAGCGCATTAAGGCGTTCAGCCTCGGAAGAAACAACGTAAGTCTGAACCGATGCCTTTGCCTGCTTTGAAAGAGTTTTTACTCTGTATGCAAGGTCCTTTGCCGCATTTTTCGACACCTCAAGAATGAGGGGGTCAATATTGTAAAGGATATCCTTTGCGTTTTCGATTGCATCGGCATAAGCGCCTTCAAGCTCGAGGTGCTTATACTCGAATTTGTCAAAATTCTTGCACTTTTCCTCGGCAACAGCCATCGCCTCGTCAGTGCCGACCGAAGCCGCCATAGCATTTTTGAGCAGCTTCATATAAGTGTTGAAATTCCTGCGGCTCTCGCGCTGACGCGCTTTGCCTTTGAGTATCATCGCCTCTGTCAGCTGTCTGCCTATCTTAACGATGGGGTTCAAGCTCGACATCGGGTCCTGGAATATCATTGCTATT
>JAZORS010000187.1:0-4690 GCA_045656725.1 Eubacteriales bacterium
ACCGAACTAATTTTTTTGCTTGCTATTGAAAAAGAAAAAAATGTATGTTATACTTATACTGTAATTATATATAATTATAGGAGCTGTTATGAAAATTAAAGATGGTTTTGTCCTTGAAAAAGTTGGTGACGCCTATCTTGCAGTAGCAGTTGGAGAGCTCTCAAACAGCTTTTCAGGTATTGTGAAAATGAATGAAAGCGGCGCTTTTTTCTGGAATCTTATTAAAGACAAGGACAAAAGCGAAAGTGAAATGCTTAAAGCGGCGCTTCTTGAATACGATGCCGATGAAAGTTTGCTTTCCTCTGATATCCATGCTTTTATAGAGAAGCTTCGCGATGCTGGGGTTTTAGAATAACTTTTTCGAATTAAACATTTGAAAAATCTACCGCATTTTGCAGTTTTCATAAATAAAAAGAGAAAAAAATAACGAATGTCGATCAGTTAAAGGCGGCGCGATTTATTGCTTATGTATTCAATCATCTGCCATATTCCGCACCTCTTCCCGAAAAGGATAAAGAGCTTTCATAGGCGAAAATTCTTACTATGGCAAAGATTCATTCTGTTTTCGGTATCGTTTATTCCGTCTTTGAAGAAAAACTCAAAACAGAGCTTGCCGATGAGCAGATTGCACTTTGCCAAAAAAATCAGTATAGAAAATGCCCGGCACATTGCGCAGCAGGCCTCCTTTTCTGCTATTAGTGAGGAATTTACGAAAGCCGGCGTTTATTTTATGCCCTTGAAGGGCTATCATATCAAAAAGCTTTATCCCTCGCCCGAGTTTCGTACTATGAATGATATAGACGTTCTCGTCTTTTCTGAGTCGCAAGAAGCGGCAAAGAAAATCATTATTGACAAGGGATATGAGTTTTGCGTCGAAGGTGTGGTACACGACCGTCTATTAAAAGCTACCTTTTCTTGAAATTGAGTTACATAAAGTTCTTTCAAGTTCGTGGGCGGATTACAAGCTTGAACAAAGCATCCCGTGTAAAGAAAACGAGCATTTCAGAATGATGAACGCTGAGGATTTCTTTATCTTTCTGCTCCAACATGCCCTAAAGCATCATGAGGCGGGGGGCTGCGGATTGAGAACAATTTTCGATATATTGCTCGTTAAGCGTCGCGTTTTCGGAAAAATTGATGTAGCTGCACTTGAAAAAAGAATTAAAGAGTTGTTTTTATGGGATTTTTACCGCAATGCATGTCGGCTTGAAAAATTCTGGTTTTACGGTGAGGCGGCAAACGATGACGTTCTTGAATTTGAACAGTATACAGTGAATGGCGGAGTTTACGGAACACGGGCAAATTTTGTTTCGAAAAAATGAAGAAAGGTAAATTAAGATATATCGTAACGAGACTTTTTCCTCCATATTCTTTTATGAAATGCGCCTTCCCCGTGTTAAAAAAACGCCGATTTTGCTTCCCGTATTTCACGTATGGATATTGATTAAGTCTGTTTTTCGCGGTAATTACAAGAATGAAATAGCTGCTATTAAAGAACATAATTATGTGGCTAAGAAGTTAAAGCTTGAAGAAAAGGAAAATAATCTTAAAAATAATGCAAATGGGTGATACTTATGACGGTGAAAGAACGTTTTATTGAGGTGTATAAATCTAAAATTAAAAGAGAGGGAGCAGAGGAGCTGCTTGATTTCTTGCTCTCGCCCGCATCGGATTTCTTTGAAGCGCCGGCAAGCGCAAGGTTTCACTGCTCTTACGAGGGCGGTCTTTGCGAGCATTCCTTAAACGTTTACGATTGTCTTGCGAGCTATCTTGAAACGAAAAGGGCGAAGGAAACCTTTGGTTTTTCCTATTCCGAGGAAAGTATTGCGATAGTATCTCTTTTGCACGATTTGTGTAAGATAAACGTATATAAAAAGGGCTTCCGCAACGTCAAGGACGAAAAGGGAGTGTGGCAAAGGGTTGATACCTTTGAATACGATGATACCCTTCCTTACGGACACGGTGAAAAAAGCGTTTATATCATTTCCGGCTATATGCGCCTCTCTCGCGAGGAGGCATTTGCTATAAGATACCATATGGGATATTCCTCAACCGAGGACCCGAGAAACGTGTCGGCGGCATTTGAAATGTTCCCGCTTGCATTCGCTCTTTCCACGGCGGATAGTGAGGCAACCTACTTCGTCGAGGGAAAAAAAGGCAAGACCGTGTAAGAAAAACGTTAATATCGCACTTATAAAAAGCGAGAGATTTCTTTGTGAAAATCTCTCGCTTTTCTGTGTTTTTTAAAACTATAATTTGAATATTAAAACGGTTGCGTGAAATTATGAGCTAAATCCAAATCCTTATAACAGCAAAAGAGAGAACAAATCGGTTTGCTGCCGAAATGTTCTCTCTTTTGCTGTTTTAATATAACAAAATTAAACTTGCCTTATTTGTCGTAGCGTTTGCGCGCAACGTATGAGGTGTGAAGCGCGTGGTGCGCCGCGTGGCATCCGTAAGAGCCGTGGAAGTAGTTGTCGTAAACCTCTTTGATGATGGGGTTAAGGTGAGATTTACGCATTTCCATCTTTTCATCCTGGTCGTAAAGAGCTTTTGCTCTTACTGCTTTGAGATCAACCGTATCACGAACGCTCTGAGGCTGAATGGGCTGACCGCCGCCGTTTACACAGCCGCCGGGGCATCCCATGATTTCAACGAATGTCCAGTCTGCCTCGCCGCTTGCAATCTTATCCATAATAAGCTTTGCATTAGCGGTACCCGATGCAACAGCAACCTTGATTTTGTTGCCTGCGATATCGTAGGTAGCTTCCTTGATTCCGTCAGTTCCTCTTACCTCGGAGAATACAAGCTCCTTGTTGTCCTTGCCGGTAATAACGTCGTTAGCGGTACGAAGCGCCGCTTCCATAACGCCGCCGGTTGCGCCGAAGATAACGGCAGCACCCGTGTCAACTCCAAGAGGACAGTCAAATTCTTCGTCACTAAGCTCAGTAAACTTAATTCCGGCTCTGCTAATCATTTTAGCAAGCTCTCTTGTTGTAAGAGCTACGTCAACGTCAGCTATTCCGTCACCTGCGGCAGACATATCGTCTCTTCCTACCTCAAATTTCTTTGCGGTGCAGGGCATAATGGAAACAACGAAAATATCCTTCGGGTCGATGCCTTCTTTTTCTGCCCAGTAGGTCTTTATGAGGGCTCCGCCCATCTGCTGGGGAGATTTGCAGGAGGAAAGGTGGTCGATGTATTCGGGGTAATAGTACTCGCAGAATTTTATCCATCCGGGCGAGCAAGAGGTTATCATAGGAAGCTTTCCGCCGTTTTTAATACCGCCAAGAAGCTCGGTTGCCTCTTCAACAATGGTGAAATCGGCAGCGGTGTTGGTATCGAATACGCGCTCGAAGCCAAGACGTCTTAAAGCCGCAACCATTTTTCCTTCAACGTTAGTTCCGATAGGCATACCGAAGCATTCGCCGAGGGTTGCTCTTATCGAGGGCGCGGTTTGTACAACAACGTGCTTTGAGGGGTCAGCAAGCGCCGCCCAAACCTTGTCGGTGTCGTCGCGCTCAACGAGTGCGCCCGTAGGACAAACAGCGGTGCACTGACCGCAAGAGATACAGGGAGTATCGTTGAGGGATAACTCAAACGCCTGTCCGATGCAAGTATCAAATCCTCTGTTGTTCGCGCCTATTACGGATACGTACTGCTCGTTACAAACAGCAACGCATCTTCTGCAAAGGATACATTTATTGTTATCTCTTACAAGGTGAGGGGTCGAATAGTCAAGCTCATATGCGGGTTTATCTCCGGCAAATGCTTTCGAGTCTGTTCCGTATTCAAGACAGAGCTTCTGAAGCTCGCAGTTCGTAGAACGGGAGCAGGAAAGACAGTTCTGATCGTGGGTGGAAAGGATAAGCTCAAGAGTCGTTTTGCGCGCCCGTCTTACCTTTTCCGTATTAGTTTTGATTTCCATTCCGTCTGTAACGGGATATACGCAGGCGGTTACAAGACCGCGAGCGCCGGTTGCTTCAACAACGCAAATACGGCAAGCGCCTATCTCGTTCTTTTCTTTCATATAGCAAAGAGTGGGAATTTCCACACCTGCTACGCGGGCAGCTTCAAGAATGGTTGAGCCCTTGGGTACGCTTACAGCAATACCGTTAACTTTAACATTTAACATTTCCATTATAGCGTACTCCTTTCATTATTTCTTGGAAATAGCACCGAATTTACAGCCGGCAATACAAGCGCCGCACTTGATACATTTTGCAGTATCAATAGTGTAAGAGGGAAGCTTGTGACCGGGTGCTACGTAATCGGTCTTTGTTATTGCATCGACAGGGCAGTTTCTTGCGCACTTGCCGCAACCGATACATTTATCTTTGTCAATAGAGAAGGAGAGAAGTCCCTTACATACGCCGGCAGGACATTTTTTGTCAACAACGTGCGCGATATATTCGTCGCGGAAGAAGTTGAGCGTTGCGAGAACAGGGTTGGGCGCTGTCTGTCCAAGTCCGCAAAGGGAGTTGTTTTTGATGTAGTGGCAAAGAGCTTCAAGCTTATCAACGTCTTCAAGCGTTCCCTTGCCGTCAGTGATTTTTTCGAGAAGTTCAAGAAGGCGCTTCGTTCCAACACGGCAGGGCGTGCACTTACCGCAGGATTCTTCAACGGTGAATTCGAGGAAGAATTTAGCCATATCAACCATACAGCTGTCCTCGTCCATAACGATAAGACC
>JAZORS010000188.1:0-5249 GCA_045656725.1 Eubacteriales bacterium
TCTTCTTTATAGAGATGAAATTACTTAACTTCAACTTCTGCGCCAGCTGCTTTAAGCTGCTCTGCGATCTTTTCTGCTTCTTCCTTGGAAACGCCCTCTTTGATGGTCTTGGGAGCTGCTTCAACAAGGTCCTTAGCGTCCTTAAGTCCTAGGCCGGTGATCTCACGAGCAACCTTGATAACTGCAAGCTTGTTAGCGCCTGCGCCTTTAAGAACAACGTCAAACTCGGTTTTTTCCTCAGCGGGAGCTGCTGCTGCCGCGCCGGGAGCTGCTGCTACTGCAACGGGAGCTGCGGATACGCCGAATTCCTCTTCAAGTGCCTTAACGAGATCTGCGAGTTCAAGAATTGTAAGACCTTTAACAAGGTCAAGAATCTGTGTAGTCTTTTCGTTCATTTTAAAATCCTCCAATAAATATACTTAATATTATTTATTAATACAATAATTTTTCGCAGCAATTAAGCTTCTGCGGGAGCTTCAGCGGATTCCTCACCGCCATTTTCCTTATCGATTTTACCCTGAAGTACGTAAGCAAAACCATAAAGCGAAGACATAAGGCTGCCCATCATCTTAGCAATAAGAACTTCCTTGGAAGGAGTTGCAGCGAGAGCCTCAACGCCTGCCTGATCAAGGAAACCGCCGTCAACGAATCCGGCTTTGATTTCAAATTTGCTAAGCTTGTCAGCATACTGCTTCATAATTTTTGCAGCAACGATAGGATCGTCGTTGCTAACTGCTATTGCAGTCATTCCGGAAAGATACTGCTTCATTTCGCTGTAACCTGCGATATCGCAAGCTTTACCCGTGAGGGTGTTCTTCATAACGGTGTATTCAACACCTGCCTTACGAAGAGCTGCACGCAATTCTGTATCTTCAGCAACCGTGATGCCCTCGTATTTTACGAGAACGCCGGCTTTTGCGGCTTGAAGCTTAGCGGCAAGATTCTCAACGACCAGTTTCTTTTCTTCAAGAATTTTGTTGCTTGGCATATTCCACCTCCATAAAATTTTAAAAATAAAAAATCCTTTCCGGTTTTGGCACAATACGCCACCGAGAAAGGACAAACAGAAAAAACTATTTCAAAAATTGTCACACCTCGGCAGGAAAGCATCAGCTTTTACCGGAACCTGCTGTCTTAGGATACCTTGAATATTATACTCAACAAATAAGCTTTTGTCAATACCTTTTTTAAAAAAAGTTAAAATTCGCTTGAAACAGAAAGCGAAATTCCGAATATGTACGAAAAATATGCGGCTTTGCAACCCGGAAGAGGCATATTAATCGTACATTTTCTTGTTTTTCAGCGTTTTATATATGTCTTTATAAGAATTATGTCTTGTTTCTGCAATTTTTCCTTCTTTAACGGCGCGCATAACGGCACATTCGTCAGCTCCCTCGCCAAAGTGGGCACAGTCAGCGTAACGGCATTTGCCCTTATATGCGGCAATATCGCGGAAAGCGCCCTCCAATTCTTCAATAGCGAAAAAGTCAAATCTTGAAAAATCAAGCATAGAAAATCCGGGGGTATCTGCAAGAAAGCCCGTGTCAGCCGAGCCATCTATTTCAAAAAGCTCAACGTGGCGAGTCGTATGTCTGCCGCGCTCGATTTTTTTCGATATATCAGCCGTTGCAAGCGAAAGTCCTCCGAAAAGGGTATTCATCAAGGTAGACTTTCCAACGCCCGACGCACCTGCGAATGCCGCGGTTTTGCCCTCTCGCACGTTTGATTTTATATAGGCCTTCAGCTCGTCTATACCGCTGTTTTTTTCCGAGGAGGTAACGAAGCACTCAAAGCCGGCATCCTTGTAAATTTTTTCGTAGATTTCGGCATTTTTATCATCGAGGTCCGATTTCGTTACGACTATAATCGGCTCAATACCCTTGTTTTCCGCAATAGCTATAAGCTTATCCACCGTTTCAAAAACGGGAGACGGCTTTTTCGATGCAATAACTATAAAGAGGAAATCAAGGTTTGAAAGCGGCGGACGGATAAGCTCGTTTTTTCTTTCAAGGCACTCGGAAATCGCAATTCCGCCGACAGTTTCGGTATCCTCGCTTATACGCACGACGTCCCCGACGAGAAGCTTTTTCTCGTCCCTGTGCAAAGAGCCCTTTGCCCGACAGACTATTCTTTCGGCTTTTCCGCCCTCACCTATAACGCGGCTCTCGTAAAGACCGCCGACGCCTTTTACAATTTTTCCGATTTTCTCGCTTATCAAGCTTCTTCCTCTTTCATTTTGTTTTTAGATGCGCGCCGCAGCTGTCCGCAAGCGGCGTTTACGTCCGAGCCAAGTCGGCGGCGAAGCGTTGCGACTATCCCGCGCGACTCCAAAATTTTTGCAAATTTTTCAATAGATTCACGGCTGCCCTCTCGAAAGCCCGATTCTTTAACCTCGTTAACCCTTATCAAATTAACGTGAATCGGCGCATCACATGACTTAAATGCCTCGCGCAAAAGCGCGGCAAGAGAGAGCGCGTCTGCCTCCGAATCGTTTTTACCCTGTATCAAGGTATATTCAAAAGATATTCTTCTGCCCGTTTTCATGTAATAATCGGCACAAGCGGAGAGAAGCTCCCTTATATTCCATTTTTTGTTTACCGGCATAATCTCTGAGCGGCGCGCGTCATCTGCGGCGTGCAAGGAAATAGAAAGCGTTATCGGAAACTTATACTCGGCAAGCTCGATTATTTTCGGTACTATACCGCAGGTTGAAAGGGATATATGACGGTATCCGATATTAAGTCCGTCCTCATCTCCGAGAAGCTGCAAAAACTTCACTACGTTATCGAAATTGTCAAGCGGCTCGCCTATACCCATCATAACGACGTTGGAAATTCTCTCTCCCGAATCAGCTTCTGCCGCAATTATCTGTCCGAGAAGCTCCGAGGGCAAAAGATTTCTTACACGCCCCCCAAGCGTTGAGGCGCAGAAGGCACATCCCATACGGCACCCGACCTGACTCGAAATGCAAAGAGTGTTTCCGTGCTTATAGTGCATAAGAACACTCTCGATACACTCGCCGTCGTAAAGCTTAAAAAGGTATTTTACCGTACCGTCTATTTTTGACGTTAGCTTCAATTCAACCTTTGGCAAGGTATCAAGCATCTCGTCTTCAATTTTTGCGCGAAGCTTTTTAGAAAGATTGGTCATATCGGAAACCCCGGTTCCCGTGTGAAGCCAAGAGAAAAACTGCTTTGCGCGGAATTTCGGCTCGCCCGCTTCAAGAAACCAAGCTTCAAGCTCGGACTTGCTCATTGAATAAAAATCGGTTTTCATACTGTTAATTTTTCCTCATACGCGCGATAAAAAATCCGTCGGTTCCGTGAACGTGCGGATAAAGCGTCACAGAGCCCTCTCGGCTTTTTATTTCGCCAAGCTCAAAATCGGTGAGTGCAAATTCGGGATTTCTTTTAAGAAACTCCGAAACCACGCCCATATTTTCTTCTTCCAGCACCGTACAGGTGGAGTATACGAGCTCTCCGCCCCGTTTTAGATATTTCACCGATGCTTCAAGAATTTCAAGCTGAATTGCGGGTAAGGCCGCGATGCTGCCCTCACTTTTATATTTTAAATCGCTTTTCTTTGCTATAACGCCAAGTCCCGAGCAGGGCGCGTCAACTATGAGCTTATCCGCCTTGCCGAAAAGCTCCTCTTTCGGCTCTTTCGCATCGCAAACCTCGGCCATGATACAGTCAAGTCCGAGCCGCTCCGCGCCCGATTTTATAAGCGGAATTTTGCTTTCGTGTATATCAAACGAAAGAACCTTGCCGCAGTTTTCCATCAAAATTGCGGAAAGAAAGCTTTTTCCTCCGGGAGCTGAACAAACGTCAATTACAAAATCGCCACGCTTGGGGTTAAGCGCCCTTACGGCGAGTGCTGACGCCTCGTCCTGAACGAAGAAATACCCCTCCGAGAAGCCGTAAAGCTGTGTCGGGTCACCCTTTGACTTAATACAAACGGTGTTTTCGGTTTTTGTGCTTTTTTCTGCTTTTATTCCATTTTTTGAAAGCTCACGAAGAAACTCGTCTGTGCTGATTTTCGTTGTATTTACGCTTATGTCAAGCGGCGGCGCTTCACAAAAGGCGCGAAGCAAAAGATGCGCCTCATCCTCCCCGAACTGCGAGATAAGCTTTTTGACTATCCAAAGCGGGAACGAATACTTTACCGAATAATATCTTGCCGGATTTTTCTCATAAGGCGGCAAGGGTAATCCGCCCTCCGCCTTCGCTCTTACGGCGGCGCGCAAAACCGCGTTTATTATAGCACGCTCCCCGGCATTTGAGCCGAGCGACACACTTTCATTAACCGCCGCAAAGTCCGGAATCTTATCCATATCGTCTATCTGGCAAAGTCCGAGGCGAAGTATGTTAAGAACCTTTTTCGAGAGCTTGTCCGTGCTTCTTTTAGCAAGCGCACCTATATAGTAGTCGTATTTGATTTTGTTTTCTACCGTCGTATATAAAAGTGCAGTCAAGAGCGCCTTGTCCTCTCTTCTGAACGAATCAAGAATGTGGGAAGACAGGGCAAGGTTTATATATTTCCCCTCCGCTTCCCATTCGTTAAGAAGAGAGAGGGCAGCCTCTCTTATTTTCATTTGTTAAGAAAATCTCCTTTAAAAATCTTACGCCCACGGACGTAATCTCCTGCGCTCATTTTTCCCTTTCCCTCGGGAACGAGCGCCGTTATTTTAATAGCTCCCTCTCGGCAGGCAACGGTTATGCTTCCGTCGCCGACACCTGAAACGTCAATGACTTCTCCCGGCTCGCCCTTTGCTTCTGTTGGCTCTTCCGAAAGGATTTTCAGCATTTTTCCGTTCTGGTAGCAATATGCCAACGGAATAGGCGTAAGTCCTCTTATAATGCAGTCAACTTCTTTTGCAGTAAGCGAAAAATCAATAAGGGCGTCCGTTTTTTCGATTTTTTTCGCATAAGTGGCAAGGCTATCGTCCTGCGCTTCACCGACAAGGCGTCCGTTTTCCGCCATATCTATAACACGGGACAAAAGAGCCGAGCCAATCTCGGCAGACTTATCATGGACGGTTTCGAGATTATCTTTATTCCCTATCGGGAATTTTTCTTTTAAAATGACCTCGCCCGTATCAAGTCCCTCGTCCATATACATTATCGAAACACCGGTTTTTTTCTCCCCGTTCATTATGGCTCTTTGCATCGGAGCTGCGCCTCTGTATTTCGGAAGCAAGGACACATGAACGTTAATACAGCCGCATTTCGGGTAGTCAATAACTGCCT
>JAZORS010000189.1:0-5481 GCA_045656725.1 Eubacteriales bacterium
GGGGAATTTTAGTCCCGCTTGCAATTTACAGTGATTTTTAAGTTATCAGGAGGAAAATACAATGGTTAAAAAGCTTTCAAGCATTCCTTTTTACGGCACTCCCGAGCAGGAGAAAAAGCTTGCCGAAATAATCGAGGCTAAAAAGCACGACAAGAGCTTGGTTATGGCTGTTATGCAGGAAGCTCAGGAAATCTACGGATACCTTCCCATGGAGGTTCAGAATATGATTGCGGAGGGTATGGAAGTGCCGCTTGAAAAGATTTACGGCATAGCTACCTTCTACGCGCAGTTCTCTCTTACTCCCAAGGGAGAAAACCATATTTCCGTTTGTCTTGGAACTGCCTGCTACGTTAAAGGTTCGGGCGATATTTACAACAAGCTTCAGGAGATACTCGGTATAGGCGGCGACGAATGCACCGCAGACAGAAGATTTTCCCTTACCGCTTGCCGCTGCATCGGCGCTTGCGGACTTGCTCCCGTTCTCACTATTAACGATGAGGTTTACGGCAGACTCGGAGTTGACGACGTAGCCGGAATCGTTGCAAAGTACAACTAAATCTTTATAAAAGGATTTGCCGAAATGAAAATAAGCACGATAAAGGATTTGCTCGACGCAAAGGTTCTTGTCGGAGAGGACAAGCTTGACAAAGAAGCTTTTTCCGCTTTCGGCTGCGACCTTATGAGCGACGTTCTTGCCTACGTAAACGATCAGGCCGTTCTTCTTTCCGGCCTCGTTAATCCGCAGGTTATAAGAACTGCTCTTATGATGGATATGATCTGCATTATATTCGTAAGGTCGAAAGTTCCCACGGAGGAGATGCTCGAACTCGCGAAGGAAAACGGAATAGTCATACTCAGTACCGATAAGACCTTATATACTTCCTGCGGCTTGCTTTACAGCAACGGACTTGACGGAAGCAAGGGTATCTGATATGAGCGAGGAGTTAATTTTCAGATTTGAGGTCAACGGCGAGGATTTCACATCCGCAGGTCAGGCATCGGTTCGAATCAAGAAAATTCTCAGAGAGCTTGGTATACCGTCGGAAACGATAAGACGGGTTTCCATCGCCATGTACGAGGGTGAGATAAATATGGTCATCCACGCAGGCGGCGGAGTTGCCGAGGTTAAGGTATACCATGATTACATAGAATTGATTCTCTCCGACAGCGGCCCCGGAATATCCGATATAGCCCAAGCTATGCAAGAGGGATTTTCCACCGCCCCCGACCAGATAAGAAGCCTTGGCTTCGGCGCGGGAATGGGACTTCCTAATATGAAGCGCCACACCGATTATATGGACATAAAGTCCGAATTGGGAGTCGGCACGACTATCGTTATGAGGGTTAATTATAAGGAGGACTGAAAATGCCCGCCCAACACTATCTACATTCAGTACAGCTGGACGCAAGCAAATGCACGGGATGCACTACTTGCCTCAGGCACTGCCCGACAGAAGCTATCAGAATCAAAAACGGACACGCAACTATCAACAACGAAAGATGCATAGATTGCGGCGAATGTATCAGAGTTTGTGCTAACAAGGCAAAAAAAGCAGTTCTCGGCAAGCTTTCTTCTATGGATAAATTCAAATGGAAGATTGCGCTTCCCGCCCCCACCCTTTACGGACAGTTTGATAATCTTGACGATATAGATTACGTTCTTAACGGACTTATTTCACTTGGCTTTGACGAGGTTTACGAGGTGGCAAAGGCCGCCGAGCTCGTCAGCGCATATACGCGGCTTTACTTAAAGCTCGACGGAGTAAAAAAACCTGCGATAAGCTCTGCGTGCCCCGTAGTTGTCAGACTCATCGCGTTAAGGTTTCCCTCGCTTGCCGAGCACATTATACATATGCTGCCTCCTATGGAGGTTGCGGCAAAGCTTGCAAAGGAAAACGCCCTCTCGCTTCATCCGGAGCTTACGGAGAGTGACATTGGCGTATGCTTCATTTCTCCCTGCCCAGCAAAAGCAAGCTACGTTAAAAACGGTTTTGCCGGATACAAGAGCTTCGTTGACGAGGTCGTTTCGATAAGCGACGTTTATTTCCTGCTCGTCGGAAAAATGAAGCGCAACGAAAATCTTGAACATCTCACAGAGACCGGAAGAATCGGTCTTGGCTGGGCGCGCTCCGGCGGAGAGGCAACCGCTATATTCAACGACGACTATCTTGCGGCTGACGGAATTGACAACGTTATCCACGTGCTTGACCAGATAGAAAACGGCAACATCCCCCCGCTTGAATTTATTGAGCTTAACGCTTGCACCGGCGGTTGCGTCGGCGGCGTTCTTACTATACAGAATCCATTTATTGCAAAGGCGCGGCTTCAATCGCTTCGCCGATACCTTCCCGTTTCGCTTAACAGCATCGGTAAGGATGAAAACTATATTCCCGATTACTACTTATTTGAGGACCTCCCCGAATACGCGCCTGTAACACGGCTTTCGGGCAGCATCGCACAGTCAATGAGAATGATGACGGACATACAGAATCTTAAAAATTCTCTTCCCGGTATCGACTGCGGCTCGTGCGGCGCGCCTACCTGCCGCGCGTTTGCGGAGGACGTAGTTAAAAACATGGCATCGAAGGACGAGTGCCCCATACTTATAGCCAGAGGCGTAAAAGAAAAAAGCACAGAATAATTCCGATTTTCAAAGATGGGAGAACGGTATGACTGTCAAAGAACTCAGTGAAAAAACGGGCTTTGAAGCCGTAACGCTTCCCTTGCCCGACAAAGAAATAAGCGGTGTTTACTGCGGAGATTTGCTCAGCTGGGTTATGGGCAGATGCAAAGAGGGAGATGCTTGGATCACGATTATGTCCAACGTCAACGTTCTTGCCGTTGCCACGCTTTCGGATGCCTCGTGCGTTATTCTTTCGGAGGGTGTTTCACTCGATGAAAATTTGCGAAAAACGGCTACCGAGAAGGGAGTTAACCTGCTTTCCTCCCCGCACCCCACTTACGAAACGGCAATTATACTTCACGGTGCGCTGAAATGAGGCGCTATTACTACGATTTGCACGTTCATTCCTGTCTTTCGCCTTGCGCGGACGATGATAACACCCCAAACAATCTTGCGGGGATCGCGTCGCTTTCGGGAATTGACGTTTTAGCTCTTACAGACCATAACACAACGGAAAACTGTCCTGCTTTTTTTGCGGCATGCGAAAGATTCGGCATAGTGCCTATTGCGGGCATGGAGCTGACGAGCTCGGAGGATATCCACGCGGTATGCCTTTTTGAAACGCTCGAAGATGCTATGCGCTTTAACGGTTTTATAAATGCAAAGAGATTTCTCATAAAAAACCGCCCCGAAATATTCGGTCGTCAGCTGGTTATGAACTCCGAGGATGAGCCGATAAGAGAAGAAGAGAATCTTTTATCAAACGCCACCTCGATTTCCATTGATGACGTTTATGAAACGGTTTCGGGCTTCGGCGGTGTTTGCTATCCGGCCCACATCGAAAGAACTTCAAGTGGCATTATCGGAATACTCGGCACGTTTCCGAAGGATGCGGGATTTACCGCTTACGAGATTTCGGATAAAAGCCGTAATGAAGAAATTGCCGCAAAATATTCTTTGGAGAGCTTGCGCGCCATAATAAGCTCGGATGCGCACACGCTCTCGGACGTTCGGGATAAGGAAAATTATTTCGAATTTGAGGACGGGCTATCGCCGGACGAGGTAAGGCGCAAGGTAATTTCTTATCTGAGGAATAAAGATGAAAGAATTATCCCTTAATATTCTTGATATAAGTGAAAATTCCGTGACAGCGGGCGCGACTCTTATACAGATAGAGCTTACGGAAACCGACACGGAGCTTACCGTTTCCGTAACGGACGACGGCTGCGGCATGAGCGCCGAGGTCATAAAATCCGTAACCGACCCTTTTTACACAAAAAGGACAACGAGAAAGGTCGGGCTCGGAATTCCGCTTTTCAAGCTTGCGGCAGAGCAAACGGGCGGTATGCTCAAAATAGAATCAAAAACTAAGGACGAATATCCGGATTCACACGGAACGAAGGTTTCCGCATCATTTCTCAAAAACCACCTTGATTTTACTCCTCTTGGAGATATTGTTTCAACACTTACCACTTTAATTCAGGGACACCCCTCAATAGATTTTGTCTTTTCCCACGAAAAGGGAGGCAAAAGGGTTTTTCTTGACACAAGAGATTTAAGAGAAATTCTTGAGGAAGTTCCGCTTGACAGCTTTGAGGTGCTCGGCTGGATAAAAAACAGTCTTGATGATCAATACGCGGAGCTGATTTAATTTGAAAGCAAAAAAAATTAAAAATATATATCTTACGCGAAAGGAAAACAAAAATGAAATCTTTGGCTGAACTTCAAGCAATCAAAGAAAGAATGAGAAGCAAGGTCGTTCTTCGCGAAGGCTCTTCCGACATAAGAATTGTCGTTGGAATGGCTACCTGCGGAATCGCCGCAGGCGCAAGACCGGTGCTTAACGCATTTGTTGAACTCGTAAACGAAAACGGACTTGCAGAAAAGGCAACCATCACGCAGACAGGCTGCGTAGGTCTTTGCCAATACGAGCCGATCGTTGAAATTTACGAGGCGGGCAAAGAAAAGGTAACTTATGTAAAAATGACAGCTGAAAAAGCAAAAGAGGTTGTCGAAAAACATCTAAAAGGCGGCAATGTTGTTCTTGAATACACCGTTGCCAACGCCTGATTTTAGGAGGTAAATATGATTCGTGCTCACGTACTTGTTTGCGGCGGTACAGGTTGTACTTCTTCTCACAGCAAAGACGTTCAAAAAGCTTTCCTTGAAAATATAGAAGCTTGCGGTCTTTCCGAGGAAGTAAAGCTTGTTCAGACCGGTTGCTTCGGTCTTTGCGCTCTCGGTCCTGTCGTTATTATCTATCCCGACGGAACCTTTTACAGCTGTGTAACCCCCGAGGACACAAAAGAAATAGTTGAAGAACACCTGCTTAAGGGTAGAGTTGTTGAACGCCTTGTTTACGCTGATACCGGCGAGGCAGAGGAAATCGTTGAAAAAGCAAAGGTTTCCCTTAACGACACGGCTTTCTACAAATCCCAGAACAGAATAGTTCTTCGTAACTGCGGTGTTATCAACCCCGACGAAATCGAAGAATACATAGCTATGGACGGTTATGCTGCACTCGGTAAGGTTCTTACCGAAATGAAGCCCCAGGAAGTTATAAAGGAAATCATGGATTCCGGACTTCGCGGAAGAGGCGGCGGCGGATTTCCCACCGGACGTAAGTGGTCCTTGGTTGCTGACGCTCCCCAGAAATACGTTGTTTGTAATGCGGACGAGGGTGACCCCGGAGCATTCATGGACCGTTCCATTCTTGAAGGCGACCCCCACTGTCTTATTGAAGCAATGGCAATCTGCGGTTATGCTATCGGCTCAAACCAGGGTTACGTTTACGTAAGAGCTGAATATCCCATCGCAGTTCAGCGTTTACAAAAAGCTATTGAGGACGCTAAAAAATA
>JAZORS010000190.1:0-10381 GCA_045656725.1 Eubacteriales bacterium
CAATATTTTTTGCAAAAAAAGTGCCGTAAAGGGCTATATGATGCTGTATGTTCAAGATTTGTTTATAATTAAGTGATATACTGTATAAGTGAAAATTTGTCAACCGATAATGGGGGATATATAAATGATAAAGATCCAAAATCTGACAAAAAGCTTCGGAAGCAATATAGTGCTTAACAACGTTAGCTTTGAAATAGGAAAGGGCGAGATCGTCGGCTTTCTCGGACCTAACGGCGCAGGAAAAAGCACGACCATGAATATACTGACGGGCTTCCTTTCCTTCACCGAGGGAAGGGTTGAAATTGACGGACTCGATATGTTCGACTTCCCGAACGAGGCGAAGAAGAGCATCGGATATCTTCCCGAAACTCCGCCTCTCTATCCCGAGATGACGGTAACCGAATACCTGAATTTCGTGTACGAGCTTAAAGGCGCGAAATATAAGATTGAGGAAGCGGACGAGCCGAAAACTCGCGAGGAGCATCTTGACTACGTTCTCGGAACGGTAAAGCTTTTCGACGTTAAAAACCGCCTTATAAGAAATTTATCAAAGGGCTATAAGCAGCGCGTCGGTATCGCGCAGGCGCTTGTCGGCGACCCTGAAATAGTCATTTTTGACGAACCGACGGTAGGTCTTGACCCGAAGCAGATTATCGAGGTCAGAAATCTTATAAGAAATCTCGGCAAAAAGCATACCGTTATTCTTTCGACCCACATTCTCAGTGAGGTGCAGGCGGTTTGCGAGCGAGTTATCATTATAAACAAGGGCAGGATAATCGCTGACGAGCGCACCGAGGACCTCACAAGAACGATAGAGGAGGGCTTCCGTTATGAGGTGAAGCTCTGCGCGCCGGCAAAGGACGCGGTTGCGGCTATTTCCAAAATCAGCGGCGTTAAAAACGTTGTGGCAACAGGCGAGCGCGATGCCGATTCTTATGCCTACATAATCGAAAGCGACAGAGGCGTTGACGTAAGAAAGGCGCTCTTCAACCTTTGCTCTGCAAAATCCTGGCCGATACTCGGTCTTGCGCCGGTTGGCACGGACCTTGAATCCATATTTATACGGCTCGTTGACAAGTCAAACGGTGTGCCTGTCAAAGAGCAAAAACGCAAGAATGCTCATTAAGGAGGAAAAAAGATGTTAGCTATATTCAAAAGAGAACTTCGCTCTTATTTTACGAGTGTTATCGGATACGTTTTCCTCGTTCTTTATCTTGCGGCGGGCGGCGCGGTATTTTGCTTCACGACGCTTTTCTCTATGTCAGCAGATGTAACGCCGTTTTTTCTTTATATGCTTATTTTTTCCTCCGTTGCGCTTCCGCTTCTTACGATGAAGTCGTTCAGCGAGGAAAGAAAGATAAAAACCGAGCAGCTTGTGCTCACCTCGCCCGTTTCTCTCATTTCAATGGTTATGGGCAAGTTCTTTGCCGCTTACGCGGTTTTTGCGGCTTGTATGATATTCAATTCGCTTTATTTCCTTTTCCTCATTCCCTATGCCGTCGTTAAGGCGGGGCTTCTTATAGGAAACCTCATTGCTATACTGCTTGTGGGAATGGTATTTATCGCGATAGGACTTTTCGTATCCTCTCTTACGGAAAACCAGCTTGCCGCGGCGGTAGGAACGATTGCAATTATTCTCGGCTTCCTTCTTATCGGTGTGCTCGGCTCGCTTATTCCGACATCGTACTGGATAAGATACGTATTTGATTTTGTTTCGATATTTATGCGCTTCCAGGGATTTACCAACGGATATTTTGATATTGCCTCAATAGTTTATTATCTTTCGATGGCGTTTATATTCCTTTATCTGACGGTAAGGGTTTACGACAGGCGCCGGTATAACTGAGGAGATTTGCCCGAATGATAAAAATAAAAGAAAAAGCTGTTTCTTTCTTTGGGAAGGAAGGCAGAGCTAACGACAATATTTTCGTGCTTGCCATAGCGGCGCTTCTTGCGGTGAACGTTCTTCTTTACGTTATCGTTACGGCCGCCGGTTGGTATCTTTACGAGAAGGAAAACGTGGATTTTTCCATTGGCGAAAACACGGGAATTTTGTTTGAGGAGGCAATAGCCCAGGGTAAACGGGTGAAGGTTTCCTTCTGTATGCCCTCTGACAGTCTTGAAGGACACGAAACGGGAAAGCCCGTTCATTTAACGGCACTTGAATTTTCAAAGGAATTCCCCGATTTCATAGAAATAGAATACATAAACGTAATGACAAGGCGCGACTCAAAGGGGCGGCTTGTCGACCTTGACAAATATAAGCTTGACCAAAGAGGTAAGGAGCAGCCCGTTCTCAAAACCAGCGTTATTTTTGAATGCGGTGAAAATTACAGGGTGCTGACGGATGCTTACACCTCGTCGGGATTTTCCGATTTTTACACTGTTGACGCTGAGGGCTATATAAGCTCGTATAACGGCGAGGAGGTCTTTGCTTCAATGATTTCGTGGGTGTTAAAGGACGAGCATAAGACTGCTTACTTCACCCGTTATCACGGCGAGTCGTCCGACGTTGCTTTCGCTAATCTTCTTGCGTGCGCAGGATATTATATCGACGTTATTGACCTTCGGCAAGATGCTGTGCCGGAGGATGCGGGAATGGTCGTTATATCGAATCCGAAAACCGATTTTGAAAGAGCCGCGGAGGGCTCGGGCATAAAAACCGAAATAGAGCACCTCAGGGCATATCTTGACCGAGGCGGAAACCTTTACGTTTCCCTTGACCCGTACGTAAAAACCCTTGCGGTTTTTGAAAATTTCCTCGCTGAATACGGAATTCGGCTTTCCTCAACCGAGGGCGAAGGCACAAAGCCGATGAGAAACCTTGTAAAAGACCCCACCAATGCAATTACGACCGACGGATTTACTCTCGTTACGGACTATGCCGAGGGCTCTGTTTCTTCTGCGATTAAAGAGAAGGTTGAGAGCTATTCCGACGGCAGAGTTATAGTAAGAGAATGTGCGGCGCTCGAGCTTTCGGGTAACGCAAAGCCCATTCTTCTGTCCTCTTCCTCGTCTGTTTGCGAGGCGGGCGGAGCCGTTGTTTCAAGCACCGGCAGATATACCGTTGCCGCTTATTCGGAAACGGTGAAAGAGGGTGTCAGCTCGCGCGTTTTCGTGGTGCCCAGCGTTTACCTTTCAGCGTCCGACGCGCTCGTCAGCCGCGGATATTCCAACAAGGATTTCACCTACGCGCTTTTTGAGGAGCTCTTCGGTATAGAGGGGCTTCCCTACGGATGCCAAGCAATAGTTTACGATACTAACACGCTTGAAAATCTCACAATGGGAACGGCAAGAATTTATACTGCGCTTATAATGCTGGTGCCTTTTGCTATTGCAATAGCGGGCGCGGTTATACTCATAAGAAGAAAGAACAGATAAGGAGGTAACGATGAAATTCAATATTTTCGGGGGCAAAAGCAAAAGAAGTGTAATTTTCGCCCTTATAAGCGTCATCTCCGTTATTCTTCTTGTTGTCAGCAACTTTGTTTTTTCCGTTTTCGTTCCGCTGAAAAGTATTTATATAGATATGACAAGAGAGGGCCTTTACACGCTTTCCGAGCCGATGAAGAAGGAATGTGATTTCGTGGAAAAGCTCTCGGACGATATAGTGATAACCTTTTGTAACGACAGAGATAAGCTGACAGAGGATATTTCGACAAGAGTCGTTTATTTTATGTCGCTTCAGCTTGCTGAACGTTATCCCGACAAAATCAAGGTCAAGGTTGTAAACGGAACGCTCAACCCGACAGCTCTTGCGCAGTATAAGACTACTTCCCTGTCGGAAATAAGACCGAATGACGTTATCGTTTCCTACGGTGACAGATACAGAGTCATAAACGCGAGAAAATTCTGGACTGTCGGCGGTGACGGCGCACTCTGGTCGTACAACGGCGAATACCGAATGGCGAGCATTTTCAGGTCTATCACCGCGATAAATCAGCCGACGGCTTATTTTGTGACCGACCTGTCCGAGGAGGGCGTGGGCTATTACGACCCGTCAGCGCCCGAATCCGAGGAAAGCCTCAAATACGCTTATTTCAGAGATCTTCTCGCAGAAAGAGGCCTTACGGTTAAGCTTCTCAAGCTCTCCGAGGTTGATCAGGTGCCTGAGGATTGCGCATTGCTTATAATAAACAATCCCACAAAGGATTTTGTGCCTAATCCCGAGGATTACGACCGTCTTGATTACGTATCCGAAACGGAAAAGCTCGACAGGTATCTCGTTAAAAATCAAGGCGCTATTATGGTAAACAAGGATTACTCGGTAGAGCTTCCCGTTCTTGAAAGATTCCTCTCGGAATGGGGTATTTCCTTTGGTACGACACTCTTAAAGGATGCCGAGGCATCCCTTGCCGATGAGCTTGGAACGAACACCAATCTCATTGCAAGCTACGACACGGACGAGGAAAGCTACGGATATGCCATATACAGCGATTTTGCATCGGTAAGCTCTGCTCCGAGAACGATTTTTTCAAACACGGGATACGTGAAGTGCAGCTTCAAGGAAAGCGAAGCAACGCCCGAATCCGGCACTGCCAACACGCGCCGCCAATACGCGAGCTTCCTTAAAAGCTCTCTTGCGGCAAAGCCCTATGCGAAAAACTCCTTGACGGGAGAATACGTAGACCTTGCCGGCGAGGCCGGAGCTTACGACCTTGCGGCAGTCGTTGCAAGAGCGAAGCTTGACGACGTCAAAAACGAAACCACTTATTCTTATATTTTCTGCTCGGCAACGGCAGACTTTCTGACGAACGGCTTGCTCGGAAATTCCTCGTATGCAAATTACGACGTTCTTTCCGCGCTCATTGAAAATATATCCCGCCTTGACGATTACGCTTCAATGGAGCTTGGCGGCCTTTCGCTCAACTCGTCCTCATACGGCGGAAAGCAGATTATTTACAGCGCGCTTTCCGATAAGGCAGAGGATATCTATTCCGGTGACGGAAAAGAGATTATTGAACATAACAAGGCGATAAATGGCGGCTTTACCGTAACGGTTACGGTTATTGTTTTTGCCATCCCCGTTTTAGTGCTTATCCTCGGCGTTTTCGTTTGTCTGCGCCGCAGATACTTGTAAAGGAGGGCTGATTTATGAGAAAGATAGAAAAGAAAAAGCTCTCCACGGCAAAGCTTGCCATAATTCTTGCCGCGGTGCTTCTCGTTGCCGTGGCGGCAAGTCTTATAATTTATTTCACCGTTACCCCGGACACTGGAAAAGTAGAGAAGGTGCCGCCCGTTCCGCTTGAAGGCGAGGACATTCTCTATAACTCTATGCTGATTGCCTATCCCACTATGGAGGAAAAGGATATTCAGTATATACAGGTTTCAAATTCCAACGGCTCTTTCGGTATGGTGCGCCCGAATGCCGACGGTGAATTTACGCTGTTTTATTATGATGACAACGGCAAGGTGCACGAATACAGGCCGAAAATAAGCGAGATTGACGATAATTTCAATTATTCCGACCTTTTCGCCATTGAAACCGGTGACGGATACAATATGGTGACGAAGCTTACCTATCTTTGTATGTCGCTTCAAGTGCCTTATTTTGAAGAAAGAATTTATCTTTCGGACAATGAGGAGGAAAGGGCTGCACAGCTTGACGCTTACGGACTTTCCGAGGAGGATGAATACGCGGAAATAAGCTTCTCATACAACGTAAAGACGAAAAACGAAGCGGGCGAAGAAATAACGGAAACGAAGAGCCACAAAATAAAGATAGGAAACCCCACGATAATCGAAACGGGCTACTACTTTATGGTAGACGACAGAAATATCGTCTATGCGGGCACGGCTAACTATTTCAGCTATGCTCTGACCGGATTCTACTCGTTTATAAATTCCATTCTCGTTTCACCGGGACTTAAAGAGGACTCGGTGCTCAGCGCGTATATCACCACAAACTACTATCAGTGGCTTGGCCAGATGCACGACAAAGAGGGCGAGGCGGTAAAGGAAGATTCAAAGGTAATAAGCTTCGCTGACGTTATAGTGCCCGTAGGGCGCGACAACACGGGAACTAGTGAGGACGGATATATAAGCGACGGCTATTCCGATATAGAATTCGACCTTTTAAAATATAAAAACGCGCCCGGCTTTGAAAGAATGATCAAAGCGCTTATCGGGCGGGGCGTCGGAAGCTATAAGGATAACGAGATAATATTCTCGGTCCTCGGCTCGTCTCCCGAAATAGATTTTGAAAATTCTGACCAGAGAGTCTATACCTATACGGTAACCGCCGTTGAAGCAATACTCACCGATTCGGGTGAGATAAACACCTCCGGCACAGCGCTTGCAGATGCATCGCTTATCAAGGTAAGCTATCTTCTTGCGGTAGACGGTGTGGCGAAGGGCGGAACTTATCACTCGGTAATAGATATTAACAGTACTCTTCTCCCCGAAGATTTCAGGGCGGCGCTAAAAGCGTCCGCAATTGGCACATTGCCTGCCCCCGTGTCAACAAATATAACGTATAGCAGAGATAATTCAATAGCAAAAAATCTGAAATACGTCGTTACCGAGATAGTTTCGATTTTCGATGCCGAAGGCAAAGAAACAAGCAAAATCGGCGCAAATTCGATAGTATGCTACCGCTATCGCTTTATGATAGACGGAGTGCTTGGCGAGGAAGAATATATTTCGACTCTTGACTTCGGAAAAGACACCACAGAATCCGGCAAAGCGATAAAGGACGCGCTCGTCGGCAAAAGCGTATCAAACAATCTTTCAATCGTCGTTTTTGAGCAAACGGTATACAGCGAATTTTTCCTTGACTTTATAACTTATAAAATATCGAATATCAAGTATTTCGTCACGAATAAAATGGTCAGCGCCTTCCGCTTCCAGAATTCGTCCGAAAGAGATCCGTTTTACGGCGATTCCCTTTACGAAAACACTCTTAACAACAAATACAGCATCTACGGACTTAATCACTCCGTATGTCAGAAGGTAGTAAATATTCTCGCGGGAATTTCCGAGGCAACCACCACGCCCGGCGGACTTGTGGGTACGGAAACCGTTGCGGTAGGCATCACTCCTGCCGTTATGAAGGAATACGGACTGTACGCGCACACAATCTATTTTGAAATTCCCAGAGGACTTTGGGCTGTCGACAGCGGCGACCCGAATAAAATAGACGACTATGCGTGGTACGAAACCATCGGCTTCACTCTTTATATCAGCGATGAAAACGAGGACGGAAGCCGATATATAGGAAGCGACCTTTACGATATCGTAGCACGGGTAGAGGGCGAGGACTTTGTTTTCCTCAAATATGACTTCGTTAATTTCTGGGCAAGGCGCGACCTTATGCTCACGGATATTGCGAATATCGACGCGGCAACGTTTGAATTCTATCTTGAAGATATGAAGGGCATATACGAGATGCGTCTTGACCACAGAACCCTTTATATCGGAAGTGATAACGGTGCGTATTTAAAGCCGCCCCAGAACGTATCCTACACCGAGTTTGACGAGATAACCGTTGTGGTTACACCCGAAGGTGAATGCACGCCGAACAAGCTCACCGAATACGTAAATGCCAACGGATACGATTTCGTTAGCTTGACGGAGCTTTACAATCAGCTCGTCGGCGGCGGAAAGCAGACCTATGCAGGATACGACACTCTCGGCACGTCGAACTTCAAGGAATTTATTGAGGTGCTTTACTTTACTACCTACGGCGGCGTTGTTCCGGAATCGGAGCAGGCCGTGATAAAAGAAAACTGCGATATGGTGATGAGAATGTCATTTAAGCTGAATTCTTCTCCCTGGCGCTACGTTTTCGAGTTCTACCGCTATGACGACAGGCGCGTTATGGTAAGCTTATATCAGGCGTCGTACAATCCCGAGACCAACGAGTACGGAGATGAGTTTACGGCGGTGTCGGATTTCTATATTTCAACTTTTGCATTTAAAAAGCTCGTGAATCATTATATCGACGTTATGGATACCGTTGATATTAACAAAGAGGATGCTTATCAGAGATAATCGAAAAACGGCTAAAATGCGTGAAAAAGAGTAAAAAATGCTTGGCTTTTTGCTTAAATATTAAAAAAATAATAATTTTTCAAAAAGTATTTGCATTTTTTGAATTTGTATGATATAATAGTTTCTGCTCTATTTATATAAGGGCGGCGTATGCCCCTGAGGCGGCGCACGAAAAGTTAAAAAATAATTTTAGATACAGAGGATTGAAAAAGATGAAAAAGAGAATTATCAGCTTAATTCTTGTTATCGTCATGGCGTGCCTTGTGCTTATCAGCTGCGGATACAGCTATTCTAAGGACGATATGTCACAGTACGTAACTTTCACAGATGCAGACCTTGCGGCGTTCAAGGAAGCTCTCGGAAAGCTTAACATTGAAGACGGTGACTACACACAAGACGCAGAGGTAAGAGCAAAGAAGGTTATTGACTCTATCTACTCTGAGCTTGCGTCTGTTGCAAAGAACGGAGAAAAGAAAACAGAGGGTGCCCTTGGCGAGCACGACCTTTTCTATTACAACTACTACTGCACAGCAGAGTTTGACGGACAGACCGTTACCTTCTACACTTCAAGCATGAAGTCGGACAGCGCGGCTAACGTTCAGCTCGGCATGCAGGATGCAAGCGAAATTGCTTCGCTCATCGGCGCGGCTATCGCAGGCGTTGACATTAAGGATAAGGTTTATTCTTCCGAAGCCACAGGAAGCGTTAGAGAGGGCGACGTTGTATTCGTTAGCTATACCGTAAGCCAGAAGGTTGAGGTTAAGGACGAAAACGGAAACGTACAGAAGGATGAAAACGGAAACCCCGTAACCAAGGAAGAAAAGACCACAGTGACTAACGAGAGAATAGTTCTTGTTAAGGACTCTTCCCTTCTCGTTAACCACCTTCTCGGTGTTACCGCAGAGGGTGAGGAGAAGAAATCTCCCGCAACCATCAACACGAAGGTTGACGATTTCACCACCGCAAACGGTGTTGGCTACACGGGAATCAAGGTTAACTGGCGCGGAAACGGTGAAGCAATCACCAGCGTTAAGTATACACCCTACACCGAAGAGAGAAAGGTTACAGATACTAACGGTGTGAGCCGCGATCTCAAGGACAAGGAAGTAACCTACTACATTTATCCCGCATACTACTACTCCGTTGAGGAGCTTAATGCGCTTAACCTCATTAACAGCATTTTTGGCGCTGATATTACCGCAGAGGGCGTTGTCGGTGTTATAGTTGACGGCTACGTTGATATGACCGAGGACGAAAAGAAGGCGGCTCTCGATGGATTTAATACGACCGGTGCTGACGGCAAGACGGTAACTCTTGAGGACATCTGCAAGAAGCTTGCGACTCTCCAGGGTGACCTTGACAAGGCAAAGACTGCTTACGATAAGGCAGTCGAGGATTTAGAGAAGGCGCAGTCGAACTACGACGATGCAAAGGCAAAGGTTGACGCTGCGGGCGATGCGGCTACCGACGCTCAGAAGGATACGCTTACAAAGGCATCCGAAAAGCTTGAAACCGCAAAGAAAGCGGGTGACGATGCAAAGAAGAAATATGACGATGCTCTTCTCGCTAGAGACGGCAAGGTAACCGAGCTTCTTTCCGTTAAGGAAGGTATGGAAACCCTGCTTGTTGAAGGATACAAGAGAACGACTCACGAGTATCTTCTCGGCGTTTACAACAACGAAATCAAGATGAATCTCGCAAAAGAGGTTTACGCGCTTCTTGAAAAGCATATCACTGTTAATTCCGTTCCCGAAAAGGCGGCTGAGCTTACTTATGAGCAGCTTTGGGAGAACTACGAGCATTCGTTCTATAACGATTACTACGACAGCGATAAGAAGATAACGAACTACAAGCAGTACGAAGGACACTTTGAAGAATTCTTTATCGACAAGATAACAACCGACATAAAGAAGGTTACCACTCTTGACGAAGCAAAGGCGGCTCTTAAAGAGAAGGCAGAAGAAATCAACAAGCCCATCGTAAGAATTTATGCTCTTTCGGAGGCATACGGTGTCAAGCTCACAGAGGATGAGATCGAGGAGCTTAAAGAAAACGACAACACCTACTATCAGGATGAATATCAGTACGGTGAAACAAGTGTTCTCAACGCATATCAGTTTGATAAGCTTATGAACACGATTCTCGAAAGAGAAGAAAACGAGGACGGCTCTTACACCTACAAAAACGTAGTATTCACCATCGGTGAAGCGGAAGAAAAGACTGAGGACGAGAGCGCAGAGTAATTCCCGCAAAATAAAGCACTAAAACGTAAAAACCAAAGGGGATGCCTCGATTGAGACATCCCCTTATTGATAAACTTGCATTTAGGAGAAATTTTCTTGATATGAAAGAGGTTTCGTTATATACTGACGGTGCATGCCGTGGAAAT
>JAZORS010000191.1:0-2616 GCA_045656725.1 Eubacteriales bacterium
ATCGGGAGAGGAATATATAGTATACTCGCCCTCGTCGCACTTTATGTCCTCTGCTCCGCATTCGAGCGCGTCCTCCATAATTACGTCCTCTTCAATTTCCTCGTCCTCGTCGATTATGGTAATTACGCCCTTTTCTTCAAAGAGGTAGGCAACGCAGCCGTTCTGTCCAAGATTTCCGCCGTATTTGTTGAACCAAGCGCGTACGTTTCCGGCTGTACGGTTTCTGTTATCGGTTGAAGCCTCAACAATGATTGCAACGCCCGAAGGACCGTAGCCCTCGTAGCTTATTTCTTCGTAGTTTACGTCGTTGCTCTCGGAAAACTTTTTGATAGTTCTTTGAATGTTTTCGTTAGGAACGTTATTCGCCTTTGCCTTTGCTATAAGGTCGCGAAGCTTCGCGTTGATTGTCGGGTCCGGACCGCCTGCCTTTATGGCAACAGACATTTCCTTTCCGATTTTAGTGAAAATTTTCGCCTTTGCGGCATCGGATTTTTCTTTTTTATGCTTGATATTATTCCATTTTGAATGTCCTGACATAAGTTATATCCTTTCGTGGGTTCGCAGTAAAAATTATATTTTTTCGGGTGTCTTCAAGCAGATAAGGCGAAGCGCTGTGCGAAGCACCTCTTTGCTTGCTGTTGTGAGAGCGATCCTTGCCTTGCGCAGATTTTCATTTTCGCAGTTAGCAATCTTGCATTCGTGGTAGAAGCGGTTGAAATCCGCGCAGAGTTCAAGCGCAAATCTCGTAATAATACTCGGCTCGTATTCCAGAAGCGCCGAGGAAACTCTTTCGGGGAATCTTGCGAGTGTCTTTGCAAGCTGAAATTCAACGTCGGAAATTTCCACGTTGGCGTTCATTTCGGGAGCGTCGTTTGCTTTTTCAAGCACGCTGCAAGTGCGCGCATAGGTATACTGCGCGTAAGGACCGGTATTTCCGTCAAACGAAAGCGCGTCGTCCATCGTGAAGTTTATATCTCTCATACGGTTGTTTGAAAGATAATAGAAAATAATCGCGCCAACACCGACCTCCTCGGCTATCTTTCTGCATTGGGCTTCGTCGGGGTTCTTTTCCTTGGCGATCGTATATACCTTTGAAATTGCTTCGTCAAAAAGGTTTTTGAGGAGGATAACGTTTCCTGTTCTCGTTGCAAGCTTCGCGCCGTTTATGCTCACTGTTCCGTAAGGAACGTGAACGAGCTTGTCAGCCCAGTCGTATTTCATAAGCTCAACAACCTTGAACCACTGCGCGAAATGGAGTGATTGAGCCGCGCTGGTAACGTATATTGCCTTGTCGAAATCATAAGTTTCTTTCCTGTAAACCGCGGCCGCAATATCGCGCGTCGGATAAAGTGTCGAGCCGTCGCGTTTAAGAATAAGGCAAACGGGCATGTTCCACTCGCTAAGGTCAACTATCGAAGCCCCGTCGTCTATTTTTATAAGCCCCATATTGCGAAGCTTCTCAACTTGCGCCGGCATCTTGTCGGTATAGAAGGATTCACCCTTGTAGCTGTCGAATTCTATTCCAAGGAGCTTGTAGGTCTTTTCGTATTCCTCCAAGCTGACGTCAACGAACCAACGCCAGAGCGCAAGATTTTCCTCATCTCCACCCTCAAGCTTTGAAAATTCCTTCCTTGACTCGTCGCCAAGGGGGGATGTTCTTTTTCCGGTCTCTTTTTCGGATTTATCTTCTTCATCTTTTATAGCGTTGTTGATTTTTACGTAAAGAGCAACGAGCTCGTCAACTCCGCCCTGTTCGATTTTTGCCCGGTCGCCCCAAAGCTTGTATGCAACAATCAGCTTTCCGAACTGAGTGCCCCAGTCGCCAAGATAGTTTATTCCAACGCACTTGTAGCCGGCAAATTCGTGAAGGAGCTTAAGAGAATGACCGATAACGGTCGTTCCGAGGTGTCCGATATGAAAGGGCTTTGCTACGTTAGGTGAAGAATAGTCGAGAACTACGGTTTTTCCCTCACCGCATTTGGGTGAGCCGTAATCAGATCCGTCTTTAAGTATAGAATCAACGACTCTTTTCGTAAATGCGGCGGGCGCAATTCTGAAATTAAGATAACCGCCCTCTGCTTCGACAGACGAAAACTCGTCGCAGAGAATGTCTGAAGAAAGCGTTTTCGCAATTTCTATGGGAGAGCGCCTTAAAGTTTTTGAAAGCTTGAAGCAGGGGAGTGCAAGGTCGCCCATGGAAGCATCGGGCGGATATTCAAGCATATTCAGTATATCGGAAAGGGAAAGAAGCTCTTTCCCAAAATTTTTATCAACGGAATTTTTGATGATTTCTGCCGTTTTTGTTTTTAATACAATCATATTTTTTCTCCAAAAAATCAGTCAGAGGGAGTTTGCCATTCTGACGTATTCGGTATCAACTTTTGTTTTGACAAGCCGCGCGGGTATAAAAACGTTCATATTGAGTGCGTACGCAAGCGCTGATTCATGACCTGATTGAAGGTAGAAATCACCGTCCTCTTCATAAACCGTAACCTCAGGGATCGGTTCGCCGAGTTCGAGCGTGGCGCACATTTTCGCAACCTCAACACCGTCTGTCACTGTATTCGGGTAGTAAAGCCGTTCGGGATTGATGAAAAGCGCGGTATAGGACTTGTC
>JAZORS010000192.1:0-3560 GCA_045656725.1 Eubacteriales bacterium
TATAAAGACAAGCATCCTTATACCGTTTTTTATTTTGTTAGGTGAGTGTTCTAATAATACGCACTCTGATGTTTGACAAATCTTTCGCCGCGACTCCAAGAGCGAATTTTTCTCCGTCAAGCGAGATTATTTCGGAATAAACGTCTTTATCCGTTCTACATGACGAGGGAACAAAGACACTACCGCCCGCCATTTTAAACGCGCTTTCCTTTTTGCACCAAGCCGAAATCAAATAATCAAGCGCGTCAGACGGGGCAAGTGCGCTGTATTCGGCAAATTCCGCCTCTGTCAGCGCCCGTTTTGCAAAGCCCGCAGAGCGCGGCGCGGCAATCCTTTCAATATCAACCCCAACCCTCTCGCGTGACACGGCAACGGCGCAGTATCCCAAAGAATGCGAAATTGAAAACTCACAAGAAGAGCATACCCACCTTCCGGAATCAAGCCGCAAAAATTCCGTGTCCTCCATCTTTATTCCAAAAGATTTTTCCATAGCATACCGAAGCAAAAGAAAAGCATATCTCTTTTCTTTTTTCACCGCTTCATTGGAAACAGACTCCATCTCCGCCTCGCGCCCCTTTGGCAAATGTAAATCGCAGTTTACATTATCAGGTATTTTTGAGATGTAAATATCCAACACGGGTGGCAGGATTCCGTCCGAAAGCGAGATTTCTCCCAAACGTTTTATATTTTCATTTTTATCCATTTTGGAAAAATCTCCTTTCACTTGTCTTTCGTTCTTTTAAGAGCTTTTCGTAAGCTCTTTGCGGTATTCCCCCGGCAGGATCCCGATATAACGCTTAAAGCTCTTCGCGAAATACGATTTATTCCGGAAGCCGCATCGGGTGGCAACCTCACAGATGCTTATTTTTGTATCCGCCAGAAGCTTTTGCGCCATTTTACAGCGGGTATAGTTCACGTATGCGACAAAGGGATATCCCGTATATTTATGAAATCCGCGCGATAAATAATATTTGCTGACTCCGACGAAATCCGCAACCTCGTCAAGCGAAAAATCCTTTTTATAGGAAGCGGATATGTAGTCAATCGCTTTCTTCACGTATTCGGCAGTACAGTCCCCGTGAGCCCTGGTGCCTTCGTCCTTATCGGTATAGTCGCGGCACAAAATGAGCGCAAGCTCAAGCGCCGCGCTGCGAATCGCAAGCGTGCTGAACGGCATCTGTGCCCGCTTCTCATACACTTCGTAAAGCCGATTCATAAGCTCCGTTATCCGTTCATCTCTGATTTTAAGCTTGAAGCCTATTTTATTTGTGTCGAAGCCGTTGGAAAGACAAAAGGAACGGTCGATTATCAAGTATCTGAATCGCATCTCCCCGCTTTCCGCAGCAATCGAATGCAGGCAGTTGTTGTTAAATACAGCGACATCCCCTGCTGAAACCGAAATCACGTCGCCGTTAACGGAAACCTCACCGCTACCCTCATCTATAATTATGATTTCTATATTTTCGTGCCAATTTGACGAGCCGAATTTTATGCGCTTGGGATAAAGCATCTGCTCCTTGTAAATAATAGGCACTTCACTGTTATCAAGATAATGGTTTTCGTACTTACTCACGTCTTATCTCCAATTTACAATATTGAGTCATATATCGCAAAAATGTGTTCTTTACATTTAAATTATATTGGATTATAATGTAAATGTCAACTGGTAAATAACAATAATAAACTATTTTTGGAGGTATGAAATGGCATACACTAACTCAATCGGAATCATTCAGAACCTGAAGCTTCTTTTCAATGAATATGAAAAAGAGCTTTTCGATCAGATGGTTGACGCCGGTATAGAAACAGTTCAGCTTCTCGTTAACTCGTCAAGCTATAAGCTTATGACAGAGGAAAACGCGGAAAGAATACTTAAAATGGCAGAAGGAAAGGTTCGCATCACGTCGCTTTGGGCGGGCTGGCACTCCGGCCCCTCCGTTTGGAACTTTATAGACGGCCCCGGAACTCTCGGTCTTGTTCCCGACGAATACCGTGAAGCAAGAATCGGTGAGCTTAAGCTCGATGCAGATTTTGCGCACCGCCTCGGCGTTAAAGATATAGCGAGCCACGTAGGCTTTATTCCCGAGCAGCCCTGCTACCACGGCTATCACGAAACCGTTGAAGCGGTTAAACAGGTTGCTGAGCACTGCGCTAAATACGATATGCATTTCAATTTTGAAACCGGTCAGGAAACTCCCACCACTCTTATGAGATTTATAGGTGACGTCGGAGCAGATAACCTCGGAATAAACCTCGACCCCGCAAACCTCATTCTTTACGGAAGAGCTAACCCCGTTGATGCGCTTGACCTTTACGGCAGCCGCATAAGAGGCGTTCACGTAAAAGACGGAAATTATCCCAAGGATAATTTCTACGAGCTCGGTAAGGAAACCGTTGTAGGCGAGGGAAAGGTAAACTTCCCTGTATTCATTCCGAAGCTTCTTTCTATGGGATATAAGGGCGACCTTTACATAGAGCGTGAAATTGCCGGTCAAAAGCGCGCTGACGACATCATGAAAACAATCTCTTACGTAAGAGAGCTTATGAAGTAATTTCTACCCGAAAAGGAAATAAGTATGAAGCTTTCAATGTATACCCAATACGCAAGGCATCTTCGCGGCTTTCTGCGCGACGTTGACGCGTTTAAGTTTTTCTACGATAAAGGAATCAGATATGCCGACGTTCTTTCAAGCGAATTCAAGGCAATCTCTCTTGAAGAATACAGCGAGCATCTTAACGAAGCGGGAATGTTTATAGGAAGCGTAGTTTCGCTCCACGAAACCCCCTCGTTCAACCCCGCTACCGCCGCTGCCGCAAGAGCCGAGGTGCGCTCTCTTATCGATCGCATGGAAAAGCTTAATATCGACAAAATGATGGTTGCGCCAAAGGTGGACCTTGTTCTGTCGTCGGACGATTTCAAGCGGCTGCGCGAAAATATGCTCGAAGCTTATGCCGATGCCGTTGAATACGCAAAGGGCGCAGGCATCAAAATAATGATAGAAAACCAGTCAATGACTACAAGACCGGATTCAAGAATAAGGGATATTAAGTATCTTCTTGATTCAATTCCCGAGCTTTATTTCACACTTGACACGGGTAACTTCTTCTGCGTAAAGGAAGATGCGCTTCTGGCATACGAAATTTTCAAGGATAAAACCATTCACTCGCACGTGAAGGACTGGGCGTATAACACCTACGGCTCATTCGTAAGACCCGATATGCCCGCGTTTGAGGGTGTTGCAATAGGCGACGGCGTTCTTCCCAACAAAGAGATTCTCGCTCGTATGAAGGAATACGGATATGAGGGAAATCTCAACCTTGAAATAAATTCCAAGATAATCAACCTTGAAAGGCTTGTAAAATCTGCGGAATTTCTCAGCAAGCACTCATAAATCAACTTAAAAAAAGAGCAGCACGTTTTGATATGCACCCCAAAAGTTAGACACTTTTGGAGGTGCATATTTTTTTATGGCAAAAAAGATAGCAAAACAAAAAAATTATAGTGCAGAATTCAAAATTCGTGTTATAATGGATATGCGAGAACACCATTTAGGATATTG
>JAZORS010000193.1:0-26549 GCA_045656725.1 Eubacteriales bacterium
CTCCGACTTGTTTCATTCTTGTTCTGCCTTCGCCGCCATGATAACAACGGCATTCCATTGCAAGGGCAAGTTCGTCCGCTCTTCTGAATGCGGAAACGAAAAGCGGAATAAGAATCGGAATAAGAGCTTTTGCCCTTTTAACTATGCTTCCCTGTGTAAAATCCGCGCCTCTTGATTTTTGAGCGTTCATAATTTTCTCGGTTTCCTCGACGAGAGTCGGAATAAAGCGCAGCGCAATAGTCATCATCATCGCAAACATATGAACGGGCACTTTAATGAGCTTCAACGGCTTCAAAATGGATTCAATTCCGTCGGTAAGCGAAATCGGTGAGGTCGTGTAAGTCAGAAGAACGCTTGTTCCGACAATGAGGATAATAACACGCAAGGACATAAAGATTGCTCTTATTATACCCTCTTTAAATATGTTTATAATCCAGCAGCTGACAAGCGGCTCTCCCTCGCCCTTTGTCAAGAAAATATTGATGAGCGCCGTAAATAAAAGTATAATTATTATCGGCTTTATGCCTTTGAAAATTACCTTTGCCGATATTTTGCTTACCGCAACCAAGATTGCCGTCAATATAGCAAGAAGCAAAAACGAAACGGGATTATCCGCTATAAAAACGATAGCAATAAAGAAAATAGCGGCAAATATTTTAGTTCTTGGGTCAAGCTTGTGAATAAAGGAAAATCCCGGGAAAAACTGACCGAGAGTAATATCAGAAATCATCTTCCGCACCTCCCGATATATTCTTTTATTGCACTTCTGACTCCGTCAACCGTGTAAAGCGTTCCCCGAAGGTCTATTCCCCCTCGACGAAGCTTTGCGGCAATACGAGCAACCGTCGGAACGTCAAGACCTATTTCCGAAAGAGCTTCCGCCTCCGAGAAAACCTCTTCTACCGTTCCGACCTTGAATATTTTTGATTTGTTCATTACCACGACGTTGTCACAGTATTGCGCCATATCCTCCATCGAATGACTTACGAGAATAATAGACGCATCATATTCCTTGACGTACTGAACGAGGCCTCCGAGTATTTCTCGTCTGCCCTTGGGATCGAGTCCTGCCGCCGGCTCATCAAGAACGAGGACCTCGGGGCGCATAGCGATGATACCCGCAATGGCAACGCGCCTTTTCTGACCACCCGAAAGTTCAAAGGGCGATTTATCGAGCAAATCTTCGTCAATACCGGTAAAACGTGCGGCATCGGCAACTTTTTTTTCAATTTCTTCGCTGTCAAGACCTTGGTTTTTAGGCCCGAAGGCAATATCGGCTCTGACGGTATCTTCAAAAAGCTGATACTCGGGATACTGCATAACGAGTCCGACTCGGAAACGTATTTTTGAAATTTCCTTCGGCTTATCCCAAATATTTACACCGTCAAGCAAAACCTCACCCGAATCAGGTCTGTATAGACCGTTCAAAAGATTAACAAGTGTCGATTTACCCGAACCGGTATGGCCGATAAGCCCTGTTATTTTTCCTTTTTCAAATTCAACACTGACACCGTCGAGTGCTTTTTTCTCGAAAGGAGTGCCCTTGCTATAAAGAAAGGAAACGTTTTTTATCTCAATTTTATTCATCTTAACTCACTTATTATCCGTTAAAAAATTAAGCAAAGCATTTGTACATTCTTCTTCGGAAAGCACTTCGCCCGAAACGTTGAAGCCGTCAGCCTTGAGCATATTTATCAGCTCCACACCCTGCGGTGCTTCAAGGCCCATTTCGTGAAGCTTGTCGACCTCGGAAAAAACGCTTTTCGCATCGCCGTCAAGCTCAATTTCACCGTCGTTTATAACGATAACCCTATCTGCTCTTGCAGCTTCGTCCATGTAGTGAGTTATGTTAAGCACGGTGATGCCGGATTCTCTGTTTAATCTTTCCATAATCTCGACAACCTCTTTGCGACCTACGGGGTCGAGCATTGCGGTGGATTCATCGAAAATTATGATTTTCGGGCGCATAGCAATAATTCCTGCTATTGCAACCCGCTGCTTTTGTCCGCCCGAAAGCTTATGAGGGGCATGCTTGATATAATCGAGCATGCCGACGAGTTCAAGAGAAGAATTTACTCTGCGTCTGATTTCCTCTCTAGGCAATCCCAGATTTTCAGGGCCGAATGCAACGTCCTCTTCAACGACCGTCGCAACAAGCTGATTGTCGGGATTCTGAAATACCATTCCAACCTCGCGCCTTATCTCGAAAACGTCATCATCGGAAAAATCGGGCGCGCTTATTTCACGGCCGCCTATAAAAATCTTACCTACGCTTGGCGTAAGAATGAGATTTAAAAGCTTTGCAAGAGTTGATTTTCCGGATCCGTTATGACCGAGAATAGCAACATATTCTCCCTCTTTTATTTCAAGGGAAACGTTTTTGAGAGCAACTGCCTTATCTACCACTGACGGTATACCGCCTTCGTCGTAGGTATCGTATGAAAAGCTCACGTTTTCTAATTTAATAATTGGATTTTCCATATTTTTTCCGTTCTAAAAACCGCTTGATTATTTGTCGAATGAAACTCTTACGCTTGAGCCGCAAGGTAATGCAAGCCCGCCGTCAGCAACAGGGAGTCCGAGTTCATCCGCTTCACTTCTGCCACGGTATTTCGTTAAAATTCTTGCATCTACTATGTATTTCATGCTTGACGGCGCAAGTCCTGTGGTATATGAATTCAAAAGGAAAAACAGCGGCCTGTCTGAAAGAAGCTCCGAGGTAAGCATAACGAATTCGTCAATACTGTCCTCAATCTTCCATACCTCACCGGTGGGCCCTCTTCCGTAAGATGGGGGATCCATAATAATGGCATCGTATTTTCTGCCCCTGCGGATTTCGCGCTCAATGAATTTTTTGCAATCGTCAACAATGTAACGGATAGGCGCATTTTCCAAACCGGAGAGCTTTGCGTTTTCCTTGGCAGACTGGACCATTCCGCGGGATGCGTCTACGTGGCAAACAGCGGCTCCCGATTTTGCCGCGGCAACCGTTGCGCCTCCCGTATACGCAAAGAGATTAAGGACATTTACAGGCCTATCTGCTTTTTCTATGAGAGCTCTGAACCAATCCCAGTTAGCCGCCTGCTCAGGAAAAAGACCGGTGTGCTTAAATCCCATCGGCTTAATCTGAAATTTCAGGTCCTTATAGCATATATTCCATTTTTCAGGCAAGGTGTTTTCACTCCAAGCTCCGCCGCCGGTTCGGCTTCTTTTATAGCTTGCGTCCGCCGTTTTCCATAATGGAGCTTTTTTGGGAGTTTTCCATATTACCTGCGGATCAGGTCTTATCAAGGAATATTTGCCCCAGTATTCGAGCTTTTCACCGTCTGACGTATCGATTATTTTGTAGTCTTTCCACTCATTGGCAAGCCACATATATCCTCCAAAAACTATTTGTTGAAAAATTTTCCAAGCCGCGAGAGCGAGCACCGTGAATGACATATTGCAATCGCGATAGCATCTGCAACGTCATCGGGCTTCGGGGGCTTTTCAAGTCGCAAAAGCGAGGTTATCATAGCAATTACCTGCTTTTTCTCGGCTCTGCCGTATCCGACAACCGCTTGCTTAACTTGTAAGGGGGTGTATTCGCTTATTTTAACTCCAAGCCGATGCGCGGTGCAAATAATAACACCTCTTGCCTCGGCAACAGCAATACCGGTTGTTATATTCGTATTGAAAAACAGCTCCTCGATAGCCATTTCGTCGGGCTTATATTTCTCGATTACATCGGTCAAATCCCGTTCAATCATATAAAGCCGCGATTCAATTTTTGTGTGCGCAGGTGTCGTTATCGCACCGTATGCTATCGGCCTGACGTTACCCCTATCGCTTTCTATAACCGACCAACCGACTATCGCGAACCCGGGGTCTATACCCAGAATTATCATAAGCTTCCCCATTATACTTTTAATTATTATATTCTAGCACAAAAGCTCCCCTATGTCAATCTTTTTATTTTTTAATATTTTAGGCTGTTATTGAAATGCGGTGATAAAAATATTTTTCAACTTTCCTTTAATATGCTTTACATTTTTGCTGTTATGTGGTATAATATCTCTGTATGAAATTCACATTGCTGCCATCGCTTAGCGCCAAATGCATTATTTTAATTTCGAAAGGCCCGAAAGATGCCGATGCCTATCGTCCACTTTTCTGTAAATGACATTCTTCTGATGAAAAAAAAGCACCCTTGCGGCGCTCAGAATTTTAAAGTTTTGCGCGGCGGAACGGATGTTCGTGTTCAATGCACAGGATGCGGACGGGATATGACGGTTTCGCGTGAAAAGCTCGAAAAAATGATAAGAAAGGTTAACCCCTGATTGCGGGTAAGTTTTGTTATGTTTTACTATGTAAGCGGTATTCTGGAATACAGAGATATCACCACCTGCGTTATAGATTGCGGAGGAGTAGGTTATAAATTAACCGTAAGCATGCTCACCTCCGAGTCCCTTGCAAACAAGCTCGGTCAGAAAGCAAAGCTTTATACATACCTTGCAGTCCGAGAAGACGGTGTTGAGCTTTTCGGCTTTGGCTCTAACGAGGAACGGAATTGCTTTAACAATTTAATCAGTGTCAGCGGAGTTGGACCGAAAGCAGCGATGAGTATTCTTTCAACGATGACCCCTGACAGATTTTCCCTTTCCGTGTGCACAGAAGATGTGAAGGCGATTTCAAAATCTCCCGGAATAGGAGCAAAAACAGCGGCAAGAATTATTCTTGAACTTAAAGATAAAATTTCAAAGGATATGATGAGCCCCACCGCAAAGACAGAATCAGCGGTATTCACGTCCGCCCCTGTTACCGGCGGAAAGCTAACGGAAGCTACTCAGGCGCTTATGGTGCTTGGCTACGATAAAAACGCAATTCTTAACTCGCTTCGCGGTGTTGACACCTCGAATATTGAGGTTGCCGACATTATTAAGCTTGCGCTTAAAAAGCTTTCTCAAAGATAAACGTTATTTCTGAAAGGAAACCCGGCTATGATGGAAGAAGTAAAGGAGTTTGATTTTGAAAACCGTATTATTTCAACAGAATACGATTCAAATCAGGATTCAGACGTTGAAACCTCCCTGCGTCCCAGAACTCTTTCCGAATATATAGGACAAACAAAGGCAAAAGAAAACCTTAAAATTTACATAGAAAGCGCGAAGCTTCGCGGCGAGGCTCTTGTCCACGTTCTTCTTTACGGCCCTCCCGGTCTTGGAAAAACAACGCTTTCCAACATAATTGCAAACGAGATGGGAGTTAATATAAGAACTACGTCGGGTCCTGCTATTGAAAAACCCGGCGACCTTGTGGCACTGCTCACGAATCTTGCCGAGGGCGACGTTCTTTTTATAGACGAGATACACCGCCTGTCAAGGACGGCGGAGGAAATTCTTTATCCCGCAATGGAAGACTACGCTATTGATATCATTCTCGGACAAGGTCCGAGCGCAAGCTCCGTTCATTTGCCCATTCCAAAATTTACATTGATAGGCGCGACAACAAGAGCTGGACAGCTTACAACACCTCTTCGCGACCGCTTCGGTGTAGTTTTAAAGCTTGAACTCTATTCTCCCGAGGAGCTTTCAGTAATCGTTAAGCGCTCGGCTAAAATTCTCAATATCGAGATAACCGACGAAGGCGCGCTTGCACTTGCCGCGCGTTCAAGAGGAACTCCGAGAATTGCGAACCGTCTGCTAAAAAGAGTAAGAGATTTTGCAATTATTAAAAACAACGGCATAATCAGCTCGGAAATTGCGGAATACGCGCTTAAATCGCTTGAAATTGACGAGCTCGGACTTGACAGCGTTGACAGAACTATGCTCAAAGCCATAATCAAGTTTTATAACGGCGGACCTGTCGGTCTTGATACACTTGCCGCAACGATAGGAGAAGAAGCAATCACGATTGAGGATGTCTACGAGCCGTACCTTATGCAAATTGGTTTTCTTGCAAGAACCCCGAGAGGAAGATGCGCTACAAGGCATGCTTACGAGCATCTCGGAATCCCGTATAACCAGAACAGTGTTTCAGGTCAGGCGCTTGCGCAAGGAACACTTGAAATATAAAAAACAAAAAGCGATGTGTTATCAGTTTTATGATAGCGCATCGCTTTCTGCTTTGTGTTATTTATTGTTTTTGCAATTTTATCTCAACGCATTTACTGCTGCTTTTCTGTCCTCGGCTTTAAAAACAGAGCTTCCGGCAACAAGAACATTCGCTCCTGCCGAAATAGCGAGGGGGGCGTTTTTCTCATTTATTCCACCGTCAACCTGAATATCTATTTTTATTCCGCGGCGCTCGGCTTCCTCCCTTATTGCCTTTACTTTATCAAGTGTATAAGGTATAAGCGACTGGCCTCCGTAACCGGGCTCAACCGTCATAACGAGTATCATATCGCAGACATCAAGATACTCAAATGCTGCCTCGGCAGGGGTGTTGGGCTTAATCGAAACCGCCGCAATCTTCCCTCTTTTTTTGATAAGCTCGATGCACTCGCGCGCCTTATCCGTTGCTTCAAGATGGAACGTTATAATATCAGCTCCGGCATCTATAAATCTTTCTATGTATCTTTCGGGTCTGTCAATCATAAGATGGACATCAAATATTATATCGCTCGTTTTTCTTAAACTTTCAATAACAGGAAAAGCGAAAGACATATTAGTCACGAATATTCCATCCATAACGTCAAGGTGTATCATTTCCGCGCCCGCGCGCTCAATGTCCTTTAATTCTTCTCCGAGTCGGCTGAAATCTGCCGCCAAAATGGAGGGGGATATTTTAACCGTATTGTTCATATTATACCTCACTTTTTGCATTGTAGCAATTTTTATTTTAAAAACATAAAATTATATAGAGATGCAAATAACGGCGGAAAGATAAGGCATTGACATTTAAAGAAACGGACGTTAATCTTAGCCGCCTTATTGCACCGTCTTGCGATTGGCACCCCGAAATCGGGGTGTCTTATTTTTTATCTTCTTTTATAAGAAGCACGACTGCGTGCGCCGCCGCGCCCTCTTTGTTGCCGGTAAAGCCGAGTTTTTCTTCCGTTGTCGCTTTAACGTTAATTTTCGTCTTATCACAGTCAAGGGCAAACGCAATATTTTCGCGCATAGCTTCAATGTGCGGCGCAAGCTTTGGACTTTGAAGAATAACGGTGGAATCCACGTTTCCAATCTCATACGAGGCTTCATTCATAAGTTTTTTTACCCTTACAAGAAGATTCATACTTGAAATTCCCAAGAATTCTTCACTCGTATCGGGAAAATGACGCCCTATATCGCCAAGACCGAGAGCGCCGATTATAGCATCCATTATCGCGTGAACCAAAACGTCCGCATCGGAATGACCGAGAAGCCCGGTGTCATTTGGAATTTCTACTCCGCCGATTATCATCTCTCGGCCCGCTACAATCCTATGCACGTCGTAGCCGTGACCTATTTTAAATTCATTCATCCTTTTCTCCTCTCAAAAGAAAATCCGCGTAAAAAACGTCTTCCTGCGTTGTTATCTTGATGTTATCCTTGCTTGTTTCGGTACAAAACACGGGATAAGAAATTTTTTCGAGAAGAAAATTATCGTCAGTAATCCTTTCGTCAAAAACATCTATCTCATCAAGAGCTTTTTTGTAAAGCTCACAGGAAAACACCTGCGGAGTCTGAACGAAGCGCATGTTCTTGCGCGAATGGGTGAATTTGATAAATCCGTCCTCATCAACTTCTTTGACTGTATCGGTAACACGCGTCGAAGCCGTTGCCGCCCCATAACGAAAGGCGTCCTTGATTACCGCATCAACGTCAGATGGGCTTGTAAGACACCTTGCCGCATCGTGGATCGCAACAAAATCCGCGTTTTCGCAAACAGATTCAAATCCGATTTTTGCAGATTCTGCCCTGGCTTTTCCGCCGATTATTATATTTTTAACCTTTGAATACTTTGAAACTGCACGCTTTGCAAAATCGAGCTCATCTTCTTTTACAACAACTGTGATATCATCGACCAGACTTGCGGATTCATATATTTCAACCGCTCTTTCGAGAACACTCATATCCGCAATTTTCATCTGTTGTTTAGTTGTTTGAGAGTTCATTCTGCTACCGATACCCGCAGCGAGAATAAGCGCGCTAACGCTTCGTTTTTCCATTCTAATCCCCCTACTTTCTGTAATAGACGAAATGTACGGTTATAGTTCTCATTTTTCCGCCTTCAAGCAAATTCGGCCCCTTTATAACGACTCCGTCACCGCTCATAAGGGTTGAAGCTTCGAGGTCGCGCACGTTACAAACGAAAAGCCGGTCGCCCGAAGAATCTACTATAAAATTCTCTCCGTGTAAAGCGAGCGCTCCGCCTCTGCCGATTACGTCCTCGTTTCCGTTCACATGCTCGGTTACGTATTTTACCGGCTGTCCGTGCAGGGACTTTGCCTTTTGAAGCTTAAACGCATAGCTGTTCGGATTTTCACTTTTGCCGAATAACTTTGAAAAGAAAGACATTTTGCCCCACCTTGCTTTTTTATACTATTTTACCACAGAATTCTCTAAATTGGAAGAGCTTTTCTATTATTTTTTAAAATATTTAGAATATTAATTTTTTTGATATTTTTTTCAAAAAACTATTGATTTTTCTAAATATGTGTGGTATAATGGTAGCAAAGTGGTGAAAAGTGGGGCGAATGCCCATTACTAAATCAAATCGAAATGAGGTTCTGATATGTCTTTCGTTGGATCGCATACCCATGCAATGGATGCGAAGAAGCGGGTGTTCATACCCGCAAAATTCCGAGAAGAACTTGGCGAACAATTTTATATAACCAGAAAATTCGACACTTATCTTTCCGTTTACACGGCAGACGAATGGGATGTTTACGTTGATAAAATATCAAAGCTCCCCGAAGCTGATGCGGTTGAACTCCAGGACTACATTCTCGGTGTTGCTCAAAAATGCGTTCCGGATGCAAGCGGAAGAATAATTCTTGACGAAACACTTATGAAGCATGCGAACATCAAGAAAAACATTGTTTTTGTCGGTGTTGGCCGACAGATAAGAATCTGGGCGGAAGAAGAGTGGATCAAACAAGAACAGAACCGCAATCCTGACAGAATACGCGAGATGATGCGTCAGATTGGTCTTTAAGAGGAAAACACAATGTCAGACGTTAAATTTTCGCACACCTCGGTTCTGCTTAACGAGTGTATTGAAGCCCTCAACATAAGAAACGGATATACTTACATAGACTGCACCGCCGGCGGCGGCGGTCACTCGCTGGAAATTGCAAAGCGTCTTGGTAAGGATTCGCGCCTTATCTGCTTCGACCGCGACAAGAACGCGATAGCGGCCGCAAAAGAACGTCTTTGTGATTATATCGATAAAGTTACCTTTGTTAATGATAATTTTTCTAATATAGAAAATATTATAAAAGAATTTAATATAACAAATCTCGGCGGTGTCCTTGCCGACCTCGGTTGCAGCTCTCATCAATTCGATACTCCCGAGCGCGGTTTCAGCTATATGCACGATGCGCCCCTCGATATGAGAATGGACGTCGACTCTCCCCTTTCTGCCTACGAGATTGTAAACGAATACCCGGAAGCACGCTTAAAGAATATAATTTATGATTACGGCGAAGAAAGATTTGCTCCGAGAATTGCCGCGGCTATCGTAAGACACAGATCCGAAAAGAAAATCAATTCGACTCACGAGCTTTCGGAAATAATAAAATCGGCAATTCCCCCGTCAAACCGCATCGATGGACCGCACCCCGCAAAAAGAACATTCCAGGCAATCAGAATAGAGGTCAACGGCGAGCTTGACGCAATAGAACCGTTAATTACCTCTGCCGCAAACCATTTGGTCGAAGGCGGCAGAATAGCAATAATTTCATTCCACTCACTCGAAGACCGCATAGTTAAAAAAAGTTTCAGAGAACTTGCATTAGCTTGCACCTGTCCGAGAGATTTTCCCGTATGTATTTGCGGAAAAAAACCAAAACTAAAAGAAACTAACAGAAAACCGATACTCCCGAGCGAAGCGGAGCTTGAAGCGAATCCGCGTTCAAGGAGCGCAAAGCTAAGGGTGGCGGAAAAAATATGAGGAGAAACCAAGCGATGAACGCATACGAAAAGCTTTATACCAATACAAAGTCCCAATTTACAGTTATTGATAACAATAAAGAATATACTCTTGGTGAGCTTATGCTTATGAAGGCAAACAAGAAAAAAGAAGCCAGCAAATTGCCTGCCGTAAGTGTCGGAACTCGTAGCGTTACGTCTTTCTTATCTTACGTTAATGAAAAGCTCACTGTAAAAAATCCTCCCAAGCAGGATGTTACAATTAAAAGATTCCCTTTGAGAACTGCTTGTACAGCATTTCTTTCAGCTCTTGTTATGTGCTCTTTCGTTCTTTCCCTCGGTGTTTTTTCAGGAAAAAATATCGCAAGCTCTTCCTCTTCTATGCAGGAGCCCGAAACTTATATATCAGAGAGCGAACTCAACGAAGAAAATCTCGAAAAGTAATCTTTGTTTCATAAAAAAATAAAATAGCAAATAAGATATAGCGAAAGCAACTGTGCTTTCGCTATATTTTTTTGTCGAGGAAACGTATGAAGAAAAAGAAACCCAGCTCCGAAGTTGCAATAGTCACGACGAGAAAAAGAATCTGCGTTGTTTCGGTAGCTTTCCTTTTATTTTTATCTATTCTTATTGCCAATCTGTTTAATCTGCAATATTTCAGCTATGCGTATTATAAAGACAAGGTTTACGATCAGGTAACAACCTCGTCTATGCAAAAATCAAAAAGAGGAAATATCTACGACTCCTCAATGACACTTCTTGCGGGCACAAAAACCTCATGGCGTATTTTCATATCTACAAGAGAAATAAAAAAAGCCGAAAGAAAATCAGATGTTCCCTACTCAGAGATTATCGCAAACGGATTATCAGATATATTAAACGTGGATAAATCGACTCTCGAAAAAAGAATAAAAAACACCGCTGTTTTAGACGTTACCGTAAAGAAATCCGCATGCGAAGAAGAATATCTTGCAGTTCTTGATTTCACTGAGAAGCATAAGCTCGAAAATCTGGTTTTCACAGAAGCGTCTTACCAAAGGTATTATCCCTCCGGAACTACACTGGCGCACGTTCTGGGCTTTACGGGAAGTGACAGTCAGGGATTATACGGACTTGAATATTATTATAATGACGTTCTTTCGGGAGAGGACGGTTATTTCCTGTATGCAAAGGATGCTAACGGAAATGCGCTGGATACGGAATATTCCACTTATATACCCGGTGTTGACGGATGCAGTCTTGTAACCACTGTCGATTCATATCTTCAAGCCGAGCTTGAAGCACAGCTTGCACAGCTCGTAAAAAACCACGGAGTTGAAAACCGCGCAACCGGCGTTGTTATGGATACAAAAACAGGCGCGATTTTAGCGATGGCAACCTCATCACCGTTCAACCCAAATTCTCCTTACGAGCTTGATGAATTATCAGAGAAAAAATTAAGAGCTTCGGGCTTTGCGGCAGGAAGTGACGAATACAAGGCATACAAGAAAGAGCTTATGGAGATAATGTGGTCTAACAAGGCCATAAGCGAAACATACGAGCCGGGCTCAACGTTTAAAATAATCACAGTTGCAACGGCACTTGAGCTCGGTCGCGCAAAAATGACCGACAAATTTTCATGCGTCGGCTTTTATGAGGTTGGAGGCTGGCATATCAAATGCCATAAAATAACAGGTCACGGCTCGGGATTTACGCTTGCTTACGGCTTACAAATGTCCTGCAACCCGACTATGATGCGCCTCGCTGAACGAATCGGAGTTTCCGATTTTTATTCTTACGTTGGCAAATTCGGGTATTTTGAAAAAACAGGTATAGATTTACCAAGCGAAGCATCTACCATATTTCATAAGGAAGAAAATATGGGAAAAACAGAGCTTGCCACCGCATCATTCGGTCAAAGATTCAAGGTTTCGATTATCAATCACCTAAGAGCTGTCGCTGCTGTCGCAAACGGCGGATACCTTGTAACCCCTTACGTAGTTGACAAAATTCTTGACAGCGACGGAAAAGTAATAGGCGAGCATGTTCCGGAAAAAAAGAAAATACTCTCTGATGAGGTTGCAAGTGAAATATCAGCGGTTTTGGAAGCCGGTGTCAGCGGAGAGGGCGGCGCAAAAAACGCAAGAGTCCTCGGATATAAAGTTGCCGCTAAAACAGGAACATCACAGAAATTTGATATTCTTGATGAAAACGGAAATTCTTATCTGCGAATAGCATCTACGGTTGCATACGCCCCATCTGACGAATGCGGAATTGCCGTTATCATCGTTGCCGACGAGCCAAGCTCCACTATAAAATACGGAAGCTACGTTGCCGCACCTTATATTTCGGCTTTTCTTGAAAGAGCACTCCCCCACCTCGGTTATACGTCAAGTGAAGCCGGATTTTATCGCGAGGTTGGAAATTGCGTCGGCCTCGAAATAAATGATATCCCGAAGCTTATGAAGGAATATGGCCTTGAATACGAGATAGTCGGAAACGGAGATTTCGTTGTTGCGCAAACGCCCGTTGCCGGCGAGGTACTTAATTACCGGAATTCAAAAATTATTTTATATACTGAAAACGTGACAAGTCAGATTTCCGTACCGTCTTTGATTGGACTGGATATCGCACGCGCCATAGAAGAAGCGGTGAATGCGGGCCTTAACGTTAAGATTTCGGGCAGCTTTGATTCAGGGCAAGTGGTAAAGCAATCTCTACCGTATGGCGCACTTGTAGACCGTGGCAGTGTAATCATTCTTGAAGCTCTTGTTTGCGATGACACTGACTAGAACGTTTTAGGAGGAAAAAATGCGACTTGACCAACTGATTTTAGACGGAGAATACGAATGTGACAAAGAATTTCCGGGAGAGATTGAAATTTCCGAAATTGCATCAAAAACAAATGCTATAACGGAAAACTCCCTATTTATTCTCGTCGAAAGTATAAATTTGGGTATCGACCGTATAATAAACTACGTAAAAGCAAAAAGACCGCTTATTCTTGTTTGCGAAAAGGAAAAGGCGAAAGTTGAATTTGATTTTCCGGTCGTTTACGTAAAAAACGCGCGCCTTATGACAGCTCTTATTTATTCGCGGTTTTATGAGGTAGACTACTCAAAAACAAAATTCATCGGTGTCACCGGCACGAACGGAAAATCAAGCACAGCCGAGATGATAAGAAAAATACTTCGTTATAGCGGAGCTTCCACAGGATTTATCGGAACCGGAAAAATTGAAATAAACGGTGATAGAATAAGCGACGAAAACTATTCCATGACGACCCCGGACCCCGATATTCTATATCCCGCTATCAGAAAAATGCAGGATAGAGGATGCGAGTATGCCGTTATGGAGGTATCAAGCCATGCGCTTTATTTTGACAAGGTTACGCCAATTCCCTTCGAGCTTTCGCTATTTACCAATTTATCGCAGGAGCATTTGGATTTTCACAACGATATCGACGGATATTTTTTAACGAAATTAAAGCTTTTCTCACAAACAAAAAAAGCAGTTTTCAATTTTGACGACAGCTACTCAAAAAAAGCTTTTGAAATGTTTTCAGGTGAAAAAAGCTCCGTCGGAATTATCTGGGGAGCAAGCGCCGTTGCAAAAGATATCAAAAACCGCGGATTTCTTGGAATGGACTATATTTATCGAGAAGAAAAAAGAGCTATGAAAATCAGTTTGAAGCTTGCCGGAGCTTACAATATTTACAATTCTCTTATGGCAATACGCGCGGCAATAATGCTCGGAATTCGTCCCTGTATTGCAAAGGAGGCTATTGAAGATATGGAAAAAATTGAAGGTCGGTTTGAAATTATAAATTCAGATGTACATATAATAATCGACTACGCGCACACACCTTACGCGCTCGAAAGCTTTTTAAAATCTGTCAATTCAATAAAATCACCCCGTCAGCGCCTATCGCTTGTTTTCGGCTGCGGCGGTGACCGCGACAGAATCAAAAGACCGATTATGGGAAAAATCGCAGAAGAAAACGCTGATTTTGTAATTATAACCACGGATAATTCAAGAAACGAAAATGAAAAAGATATCATATCTGACATTCTTGAAGGAATGTCAAAAACGGAAAAGCGCAAGGTAATAACGTCAAGGCAAAAGGCGATAGAATATGCCATTCTTTCGGCAAACAGCGGTGACGTCGTTACTCTTGTCGGAAAAGGACACGAAAGATATAATATTGACAAAAACGGATATCACTTTTTTGATGAACGAGAAATTATCAGAAGCGCCCTCGAAAAAAGAAAGAACGCGGAGCATTTATTATGAGAATAAAGCTTGGGATTCCACTGTATCTTGCGGAAATCGCAAAGCACGGAGGAGGTATTCTTTCTTACGGCAAAGATCTGGCTGTCGAATATATTGTGACAAACTCAAAGGAAGCGGCTTGTGGTGATTTGTTCGTTGCTCTCTCCGGAAAAAGCACGGACGGTGAAATTTATGCAGAGGACGCAAAAGGATCGGGAGCTTTCGTTCTCGGAACAAAAAAAGCAACCGCTGATATACTTTGCGAAAACTGCCTTGATTTTTTATTGCGTTTATCTTCATATTACATCACCAAGCTGGAATCTTTAAAAAGTAAAATTGCCATCACCGGCAGTGTTGGAAAAACAACGTCAAAGGAGTTTTTGGCAAAATTTCTGGAAAAGCGCTTTGTGCTTCATAAAACGCCCGAAAATTTCAATAATTTTCTCGGAACTGCTCTTACGGTTTTATCAGCCCCGAAGAACACGGAAATTCTCCTTACCGAGATGGGCATGAACAAAATTGGTGAAATATCCCGTCTTTCTTCGTGCGTTAAACCCAATTATGCGATTATCACCAACGTAGGTACAGCTCATATAGGAATGCTGGGCTCACGAAATCTTATAGCAAAAGCAAAGCTTGAAATAAAAGACGGAATGAATGGCGGAGTTCTTTTTGTGCCAATGGATGAGCTTTTGCTTTCGGAAAGCGGCGGCGTGTCGTTTTCACTTACCGACATCGGAGCAGACTATTATCTTGATATAAGCGAAGAAAATTGGATTAAACTATATAAAAACGGAACGCTAATTTTCAAGGGAAGAACAAAATTAACCGCAAGACACCACCTTTATGCTCTTTTGATAGCACTTTCCGTTTCGCACGAAATAGGTATTGACAGTGACACCGTTTTGAACGTTTGCCAAGAGCTTGACGATAGATTCTTACGCAAGAAAACGGAAAAGGTAGGTATCTTTTATTTCGAAGATGACACTTACAGTTCATCTCCTGAAGCAGTCAAGGCAGAGCTTCTATATTTGAACACTACGAAAAAATGTTTTTCCGTTCTACTTGGGGATATGTTGGAGCTCGGTAATATGACGGAGGAAAAGCACCGTGAAATCGGACGCCTGGCCTACGAGTGTGGCGCGCGCATTCTTTTCACCTTTGGAGTTTATTCTCATTTCATAAAGACAGGCGCGCTTGATGCGGGTATGAAAAAGGAATGCATTTTTACAAACACCGATACGGGCGCCCCGGCGGTCAGCGCCGAGCAAATACTTAAATACGCCCTTCCGGGAGAAACCGTTTTATTCAAAGCCTCACATGCTCTCGGGGCGGAGCGAATTATTAAAATTATCAAGGATAAACTTTATGCTGGATAAAAATTTTCCATATTATATACTTACGTTTTCAGTCAGTTTGATTTTAACGGCAATAATTGAAAAAAACTTGATTCCATATCTTAAAAAGAAAGCCGCACAGCCAATATATGAAGATGGGCCAAGCTGGCACAGCAAAAAAAGCGGAACACCGACTATGGGAGGTATCGCCTTCGTTCTCGCAATAAGCGCAAGTCTTTTGCCGGGAATTTTTCTTCTTTTCTTTACGGAAAACACCAATGCCGCAACCTCGCTTCTTTTATCACTCACGTTTGCGCTTGGAAATGCCGGAATTGGAATAATCGACGATGCAAAAAAGCTACGGGCGCATGAAAACGCAGGTCTTTCGCCAAGGCAAAAGCTCATTTTTCAGTTTGCTCTTTCCATTCTTTTTGTTCTGGCATCAAAATTCTTGCTTGGTAAAGGAACAGAGTTGAGCTTTTCCTTTGGAAGAATAGACTTAGGTCCTGTTTATTATCCTTTGCTTGTAATTTTCCTCGTTGGTATGATAAATTCGGCAAATCTCACCGACGGAATTGACGGACTTGCAAGCTCGGTTGCCTTTTCCATTGGAATTTCTCTTTTTTATATATCAGCTTCCCTTTTGCCGGAATTGTCTTTTCTTTCCTCATCGCTTATCGGCGCAACTATCGGATTTCTTCTTTTCAACTTAAATCCCGCAAAGATTTTTATGGGTGACACCGGCTCGCTTTTCCTTGGCGGAATAATCGCCTCTTCGTCTATAATTTTAGAAAATCCTTTGCCGGTTTTATTTATAGCCGGCGTTTATGTAATCGAGGGATTTTCCGTGGCTCTTCAAGTAGCGGTATATAAGCTCACGAAAAAACGCGTTTTTAAAATGGCGCCCCTACACCACCATCTTGAAAAATCGGGATACACCGAAAACAAAATTTGTATTATCGCAATTTTTCTTACGTTTCTGTTTTCTATCCCGGCATATATTTTTTATTTACCTTAATTATGTTAAAAATAAAATCACAGCTAAAACAAAATTCGGGAATTGATATTTCTCTGTTTCTTCTTATATTGATACTTTCCACATTCGGCACGGCGATGGTGTTCAGCGCGGGAATCCCCTATGCGGAGGCAAGATACGACGACTCACTGTATTTCATTAAACGCCAATCGCTTTGGATTGCGTTTGGTTTTTTAACGATGCTTCTTGCCTCAAATATACCTCCCGAAATTTATAAAAAATCAAGCAAACATCTCTATTTCGTTACCCTTATACTTTTGGTCCTGGTTCTTGTAATCGGATTTGTAGGCAACGGTGCAAAAAGATGGATCTCAATAGGTCCTATAACAATTCAGCCCTCGGAAATCGGAAAATTATCACTTATTCTTATGCTGGCTTATTATTTTTCCGAATACGAAATGTCACGCGAGAAAAAGACAAAAAAGGACATACTGAAATACGGAACCCTCTTTCCTTTACTGATTATCCTTATCCCAACCGCGCTCGTTATGCTTCAAAAGCACTTATCATGCATAATAATACTCGGCCTCCTCGGCCTTATCATAACAGTGGTTGCAGGTGTTGACACAAGATATATAAGGTTTTGCTGCGGTATCGGAGTCAGCTTTGTGACAGCTTTTGCTCTTTTAACTGATTACACGAAGGAGCGTATAACCGTTTGGCGAAACCCGGAGGCATATAAGCTAACCGGCGGCTGGCAGACTCTGCAAGGACTTATGGCTATCGGCTCCGGCGGTATATTCGGTCTCGGTTACGGCAACAGTATTATGAAGCACTGTTACGTTTCCGAGCCGGCAAACGATATGATATTTGCCATTTTGTGCGAGGAGCTTGGATTCATTGGCGCGCTTTTTGCCCTATTGCTTTTTTGCCTTTTAATACACCGCGGATTTATTATTGCACTAAGGAGCAATAATGCATATTCTCGCCTCGTTGCCTTCGGAATAAGCGCAAAGATGGCAATTCAGGTTTTGCTTAACGTTGCGGTAGTCACCAACACAATTCCGAACACGGGAATTTCTCTGCCCTTTTTCAGCTACGGCGGTTCTTCGCTTATAATGCTTTTCTTTGAAATGGGTATACTGCTATCAATATCAAAAACAGCAAAAATCACAAAGTAGTCAGTGGCGTGAAAGAACTCCCATCTAATTAAAGCATCATTTGTTCACGCTCCGAATTTGTGCGGTCGCCATTGGTGACAGAATGGAGATTAAAATGAAAATACTTTTTGCAGGCGGCGGAACCGGCGGACACGTAAGCCCGGCACTCGCTATCGGCGAATACGCAAAAAATAATATAAAAAATACTGAAATTGCATTTGTCGGCAGGAAAGACGGTCAGGAAAATAATGCGATTAAAAGCCGCGGGCATAAGCTTTTTGAAATAGATATCTCCGGATTTAAAAGGAAAATTTCAAAAGAAAATGTAAAAAATATCTTTAAGCTTATCAAATCGATGAAGGAAGTAAAAAAAATATTAAAGGATTTTAAGCCGGATGCTGTAATCGGAACAGGCGGTTACGTTTCCTATCCCGTTTTAAAATGCGCGCAAAAAATGAAAATTCCAAGCTATATTCACGAATCAAACGCATACCCGGGACTTGTAACAAGATTACTGTCCGGGAAGGCAAAATACGTATTTCTAAATCACGATGATGCAAAAGAGCATTTAAGAAAAACAAAGAACGCACTCACCGTTGGAAATCCAATCAATAATGAATTCGGGAAAATAAAAAAAGCGGAAGCCAGAAAAAAGCTCAGAATCGATGAAAATGCAAAACTCGTAGTGTCCTTTGGCGGAAGCGGCGGCTCATTAAAAATGAATGAAGAAATCCTTTCACTTATGAGAAAATTAAAAAAAGAAAACAAAAAAATTAGTTTTATTCATGCCAGCGGGAAAAAATATTATTCCGCATTTTTGGAAAAATATCCCGATTTGAGCGCGAAGGATTCCGCGCAAAGACTTGTCGATTACATTGAAAACATGCCGACACTCCTCGCGGCCGCAGACCTGGTTATTTCAAGAAGCGGTGCTATGAGCTGCACCGAAATTGCGGCAAGCGGTGTGCCATCTATATTAATTCCCTCACCAAATGTTGCCGCAAACCATCAATATAAAAATGCGATCTCTTTTGAAAAAGCGGGTGCCGCTTCGATTATAACGGAAAAGGAGTTAAATGAAAGGCGCTTGTACAATGAAATCTCTTTAATCCTCGACGATGAAGAAAGAATCGAAAAAATGAGAAAATCAGCGTTTAAGCTATACCGCAAAAACGCCGCTAAAAAAATTTGCGATCACATAACAATGTGATTCTGCCCTGTTTTATATGCTGTATATAGAGTTTAAATGTAGTTGTACTAATAACAAATTAATAGAATCATAACTCATTCATTTGACGATCAGACTTAAATTTTCGTCTGAAATTTTAAAATATGAATTTTTTGTGAACATTGATTATTTTTTAGAAAGACTATTGCATTTACTCGCATTTCCCTATATAATAAACATATATAATTATTAAAAGATTTTGACTTTTATAGGGAGATTACATATATGGAATTTGATTTTGAACAGATTTTAACTTCGAACGTATCCATTAAAGTCATAGGAGTCGGCGGCGGTGGAAATAATGCCGTGAACAGAATGATTACCGCTAACATACAAGGTGTTGAGTTTATAGCGGTTAATACTGACAGCCAGGTGCTCGACTCATCCTGCGCGGCAACCAAGCTCGTAATCGGTGATAAAATAACGCGCGGAAAAGGCGCGGGCTCTAACCCCGAAGTCGGAAAAAGAAGTGCCGAGGAATCTATTGACGACATTAAGTCGGTTTTAAGCGGCGCGGATATGATATTCCTTACTGCCGGAATGGGCGGCGGAACAGGAACCGGTGCAGCTCCCGTAATAGCAAAGATTGCCCGTGAGATGGACATTCTTACTATCGGTATCGTAACTAAACCCTTCTCTTTTGAGGGTGCTGTAAGAATGCGTCAGGCAGAAGCAGGAATTGCCGAGCTTTCAAAATACGTAGATTCCCTGATAGTTATTCCCAATGACCGTTTAAAATACGTTGAGGGACAGAACGTTACCTTTGCAAACGCCTTCCAGATTGCAGATAACGTTTTAAGACGCGGAGTTCAGTCCGTTTCTGACCTTATTAATATTCCCGGATTTATAAATCTTGACTTTGCAGACGTAACCACGATAATGAAAAATGCCGGATACGCTCATATGGGTGTTGGCTCTGCAAAGGGTGCTGACAAGGCACAGCTTGCTGCTTTGGCAGCTATTTCTTCACCGCTTCTCGAAACGAGTATCGCAGGGGCAACCGGTGTTATACTTTGCATTACCGTTTCTCCTGACGTTCAGCTTGAAGAGGTTGCTCAGGCATCCGAGATTGTACACGCAGAAGCTCATCCCGATGCAAATATAATCTGGGGCGCAAATCTCGATCCTAACATGAACGATGAAATCAAGATCACAATTATTGCAACCGGTTTTGAGAACACCGTTGACAAAAATGTTCACGCAGTAATAAATGAAATGAACGAAAACCGTTCTCTCAAAAATTTTGAAGAAGAGGCAGCCGTCGAGATTGCATCCGGTGAAAGCGAGAACGCGGATGTTTCCGATGCGGATGATACGCAAATTAATGATACGCCCGCCGTTTCTCAAAGAAAGCCGGAGTCCACTCCTGCAACTACAATCCCATCGAAAACCGTTAATGAAGACGAGGATGATTTTAAAATTTACGACGACTGGTTCAAGGATATAACCAGAAGAAGCAAACAGTAAAATTTAAGAGGTTTCGGACCGTGAATTTCTCCGGCATTCCGAAACCTCTTTTTTTAGTAGAAATCAAAAATACATTTTTCCGTTCTCGGTATTTTTCTCCAAAAATCTATAGCTACACAATTCCGTTTTCGGAAAACTCACTGTTTTTTGTCAAAAAGCTTACTTTTTTGCTCGATTTTGGTGCTAAATAACGGAATTGTGTAGTTTTTATGTGCAAAACTTTTGACACTGATTTAACACCAAAAAATTTTTTCGGTCAAAATCTCTTGTTATTAACACAATCCGCAAAGCTCTCTTTTCTATTTCGTTTTTGTATATTTTTGAAAAAAACAAAGCTCCCTTTGGGTAAAAACGAACTTTTCCCTTGAGAGCTTTTATTTTATTTCTTGTGCAAAAAACCGCCTGCCAATATTATGTAGCGCGATTCCCTTCTCACAAAAATCAGAGCATCGATATAAGACCAAAGACAACACTCGCTACCATAAGACCTGCGAGGAATGCAGCCAAGAGCTTGACTGCGATCGACTTTTTTTCGGATTTTTTCATTATAGTATTTCTCCCGTTTTTTATTTTTTATTCTGTGTTTTTGCTTCGTAATATTTTCCGACACGCTCGGTTATATCGGAATCCTGAGCGCGCATCTTAATCGGCAGAATTGAGTTTATTCTTGAAAGACCTTTCGCTACACAGTCCATTGGTGACGTAGCAAGCGTTACGCTGATTCCAAGAACCTTTGAGAGCATTTTATCTATACCGAAAAGCTTTGCTCCCCCACCCGTTAAAACGATTCCGTTTTCAAAAATTTCCTCTACTGCATCAAGCGGTATCTTCTTTACAACGTTTGCAACCGCAAGGATAAATTTTTTCAACGGTGTTTCAAAAACGCCGACTATATCCTCTGTCGAAATATTCATTTTTACCTTGCTGCCGGTCAATGCAAGAGTTCCCTCAATATCAATCGATTCAGATGGTTTTCCCTGCCATACTGCGCCAAGATTTTCTTTAATCGTTCTTGAAACCAGCAAGGAAACATTCATATCACCTTGCTCTAAAATGTGGTCTTTTACCGCCTTATCAAAATCTTCTCCGCCGACCGTTTCTCTCTTTGAAAACAGAATTTTGCCTTTATGTAGCACGGCAATTTCGGTTGATTGAGCGCCGATATTTACGGAAATCGCACTCATGTTCGGTGAATATCCCGCACCTATCAGGGCGGCCACCGACCTTGTTACAGCATAACATTGAGTTACCCCTGAATCCTTAAAGAATTCTATCAGCTCTGACGTTTGCTTTGGAAGAAAATCAGACGGAACACCGATTATGCATCTTATTTTTTCTGCGGGCTTAACAAATCCAACGAAATGATTTATAACCTCTTTGGTTATTTCTGCCGAATAAAGAAGGCCGTTTTTAAACGGACGGACGAGCATTCCTTCTCCGACCTCATCGGAATTAACCGAGCCCGCCTGATTGCCAACAGAAATTATTTTACGAGAGCTTTTATCGACCATAACGACGGATGGCTCTCTGTGGACTTCCGCTGCAACGTTACTAAGCGTTATATTTGCGTAACCAAGATCGATTCCGATTTTCGTTGTCATAAAGCTCTCCTTTCTGCGATTTTGCATAAATGCATAAATATTATACACTACATTTAATAAAATTTCAAGTGTATTTTAAATTTATACTATAAGTTTGAAACAATGCGTGCCTTTAAAGTAGTGTAACGTGAAATCTCCCTGTTGTTTTTTACCATTATTTCAGTGACTTCTGCTCTGCCCACAAGAATTACCATCCTCTTTGCCCGCGTTACAGCAGTATAAAAAAGATTTCTTGACAGAAGCATTGGGGTGCAATAATACATGGGAACAATTACAACCGGATATTCACTTCCTTGGCTTTTGTGAACGGTTATAGAATAAGCAAGCTCTATTTCGTCAAGCATCTCGTAGTCATAGCATGCAAGCTTATCATCAAAGCGAATATAGAATTTTTCCGTGTTATAATCAATTCTTTCAATAACGCCGATATCTCCGTTAAATATTCCCATACCGACCTTGCCGTTTTTCTCCCACTCAATTTCATAATTGTTAAATGACTGCATCACCTTATCACCCTCTCGGAATATGATTCCGTGTGCACTCTTTTCCTTCTTGAATTTTAATGGGGGATTCAGCTTTTCCTGTAACAGAGAGTTTAAGACCTCAACACCGCCGCTGCCTTTTTTTGACGGCGTTATTACCTGTATTTCTCCCTTTATCGAATTGCCGTATTTTTTAGGCAAGCGCTCTGTTATAAGCGATGCAATAGTATCGGGAATAGTGCTTTCGTCATCACGCCTTACGAAAAAGAAATCGTTATCAACCGAAGTTAAAATAGGATTTTCTCCACTGTTTATTTTGTGCGCGTTGGTAATTATAAGACTCTCTCCCGACTGTCTGAATATCTCGTTGAGCTTTACAGTTCTTATTTTATCGGATTCAATCAAGTCCGAAAAAACATTCCCCGCGCCAACACTTGGAAGCTGGTCCGCATCTCCTATAAGAATAAGACGAGCGCCGCGCTTTATGGCAAGGAGCAGCCCCTCAAAGAGCAAGAGATCCATCATCGACGCTTCGTCAACAATAATGACATCCTCATCAAGCGGATTGCTTTTATTCCTTGAAAAACGAGTTCTGTTAAATTCGCTTTTTTCAACTTCCAGGAGTCTGTGTACTGTTTTTGCTTCTCTGGACGTCGCTTCACTCATTCGTTTTGCGGCTCTTCCCGTCGGAGCACAAAGGGCAGACTTCAATCCGATACTGTCAAAAATGCTAATAAGTGCTTTTATAACAGTGGTTTTACCCGTTCCGGGCCCACCGGTAAGAATCATAATACCGGAATACATAGCTTCAAAAATAGCCATTCTCTGACCGTCTGCATAGGTAATTCCAAAGCGCTCCTCGTTTTTCTTTATCATCTGGGCAATTTCCGGTGCGGAGAGCGTTCTTATATTTCCGCCGAGAAGCTTTAATTTATTTATTATAGCTTCTTCCGCGTCGTTAATACTGTCCTGCATCACGTAGCTTTCGTTTTCGCAAACGTATCTTACCAAAGCTCCGGTTTCTATAAAGATTTCTAAAAGCTCCTTTATCTTTTTCTCGGGAATTTTAAGAAGCGATACTGCCGAAGCCACGAGCTTTTCTTGCGGAAGGCATGTGTGACCGTTTGCTTCGCCGTTTGCCGAGAGAACATATCGCAGTCCGGAAAGAACTCTGAATTCCGAATCGTCCTTAACGTTTAGAGTTTTCGCTATCGCATCCGCTTTTTCAAACGAAATGCCGTATTCGTCAGCGCAAAGAACGTATGGGTTTTCTTTAATAATTCCAACCGCTCCGTTACCGAGCGCTTTATAAACCCGTGAAATTTCCGAGCTACCTATGAAATTTCCGAAGAACATCATTACCTCTCGCAAATCACTTTGCTCTTTAAATGCCTCGGATATTGCTTTTGCTTTTTTTAAGGTTACACCGGGAATATCCGCAAGCCACTCCCAGTGGTTTTCAAGAACGTCAAAGCTATCCTCTCCGAAACGGTTAACAATCTTCGTTGCGGTAACCGGACCTATACCCTTTACCGTACGCGAACATAGATATTGAAGTATCCCCTCGACATTATCCGGAAGGCGCTTTTCAAATGAAGTAAATGCAAATTGCTTACCGAACTCTTTATGATAAGTCCAAGAGCCGAAAAGAGTAACGTTTTCTCCCTCCGCAGGCATAGCTATCGTGCCAACGGCTGTTATCAATATTCCTTCGGAATCGGAAATTTCAATTACGGAATAGTCGTTATTTTCGTTTCTGTATACTACGTTTTCAATTTTTCCTTTAAGAGTTTCCGTCTTTAACACGTCCTACGCCTCCTCTCGTTCCGGAATTATACTTTAAAAGTATATCATAACTTGGGTAGATTTTCAAGACACTTACTCAATAATCGACATTTTATATTCCGTTGGGCTCATACCGGTGCTGTTGCGGAAAAATTTAGAAAAATACTGGGGGTTATCAAAGCAAAGCAAATCCGCAATCTGTGTGAAATTGTATTTTCCCTCTCGTATCAGTTTTTTAGCTTCGTCGGTTTTAAGAAGATTGAAATAATTGATTATACCGCCGCTTTTATAGGTTGAAAACAAGCTTTTAAGGGCACTTTCGCTTTTTCCGAAATGTGCGGCAATATCGGAAATCGTGCATTTTGTGTATATGTTTTCTTCGAGAAAATCGCATATCGCCTTAACTTCGTACGGAATTTCTACCCCGTTTACCTTATAGCTTCTTCTTTTTTTCTTCGTTGAAACGTCCTTATTGCGCCTTAATTTTATCAAAAATATTTCCAAAAGATTTTTCGTCATTTGCGAGCTGCCGATGGGCGCGTTTTCAATCTTTGTTAACTGCTGGACTAACGGATTTTTCTCATCAGCAAGTTTAAAGCAAGAAAGCCCTTCGGAAATAAGCATTGAAAGAAGCGCCTTTTCCTCCGAATCAAGCCGGAAAATCTTACCCTCAAAATATTTCATTTCGCGGCTCTTGGTTATAAACGTTACAATACTTACATTGGGCGCAACACTTTTATTTCCCGAAAGATTATGAAATTCGTTTGGCTTGTGAAAGGTCAGCTCTCCGCTTTTCAGGATAAAGCTGTTTTTGTCAACCGTGCAAACCATCTCACCCTTATCTATATAAACCATTTCCCAAAAATCGTGCTGCTCGCCCTCATGGCTGAAATCCTTGGAAAACTCCTTATAAAATATCGTCATAAGAGCTTCAACGTTAAACGTTTTCTCAAAACCAATCTTTGTAAAATTGTTGCTCATAGAAAAACCTCTTTGTCTGATTTTATAAATATTATAACCGATTTTCCACTCCAATGCAAGTAGTTTTTGATATAATTAAATTAGATAACTAATTTATATAAAGGAGAAAAGCAAAAATGTACACAGTTCTTGCAATCACTTGTCATCCCGATGACATGGAAGTAGCTTGTGCCGGTACGCTTCTCAAATGTAAAAAAAGAGGCGACAGAGTCGTTGTTTGCCATCTTTCAAGCGGAAACCTCGGCCACGTAATCATTCCTCCGGAAGAGCTCGTTCCAATGAGAGCTAACGAAGCACAAACCAGCGGAAAAATGGCCGGATTTGAAGTTATATACGGCGGCTTCAATGACCTCGATATTTACGATAACAATAAAGAAGCTCGCGACAAAGTCGTTGAGGTTATCAAAACCGTAAAGCCCGATTTTATCATAACCCACGACCCTAACGACTATATGCCCGACCATACTGCCGTTTCCCGTCTTGTATTTGACGCGTCCTTCGCGGCAACCCTTCCCAATTATAAATCCAAAGCAGAAGGCGCTGCCCGCCTCGTTCCTATTTATTATATGGATACGCTTGCAGGCGTCGGCTTCACTCCTACGGAATACGTTGACGTTACCGACGAAATCGATCAGAAAATCGATATGCTTAACTGCCACGAATCACAGATCGTGTGGATGAGAGATCACGACAACATTGATTTCCCCGATATGGTAAAAACCTGTTCAAGATACAGGGGCTTCCAGTCCGGCTGTGAATACGCAGAGGCATACAGAATGTGCCACGTTTATCTTAAAGGCACGACAAAAAGATATCTTCCCTAAAATTAATATTTTTGAAAGGATAAATTATTATGGATTTCAATTCAACAGTAAAAGGTTCAGCACTTGAGGGCTTCTATCCCCAGGGTTGGGATTTCGACAAGATTGACGCTTGTATCGACGCGCCCGAAAATATCACTGTTCGCCAGGATTTCTGGAACGAGGGCTTCAACCCCGTTATGTGCAACTCCCTTGGCGAGTTTGAAACCTATATGGGACACGAAATCGCAATGCAGATTAAGCTTGCGAAGGAAAGAGGAGAAAAGGTTGCTTTCATTCTTCCCGTTGGCCCTATGGGTATGTATAAGTGGGTTGTATACTTCATCCGTGAGTGGAAAGTAGATTGCAGCCACGTTTATACCTTCAATATGGACGAGTGGGCTGACTCCGAGGGTAATACTCTTG